>LOER01000048.1 GCA_001515945.1 Desulfitibacter sp. BRH_c19 | reverse complement strand
AAAAGCAATTGTATTTATTCTTGCTTGATTATGTGGTTGAGGTTATTGATAAAATCTACGATGAGGTGGATTGGAATGAAACAGATATTTTTAAAAGAATGGAAAAAATAGGATTAGTTAAGTTTAAAATCATGAAAAAGTTTCCACAAGCATTTGATTTTCTTAAAACTACTTCCCATGAGGATGCTGTAGAGGTTAAATCTGAAATCGATAAAATGGGTAAGCATCTCATTAAAAGCGGTTCTGAAATGGGTTATAAAAATATAGATCTGACAAAATTTCGTGATGATATTGATATTGAAAAAACAATGAATATTATTAGTTGGACCATACTAAGTTTTGCAGAGCAGCAGAGGGATAAAGTAAATTCCTTTGAAGAGATCAATATGGATTTGCTTAGAGAATGGGATGATTATTTTGACATAATGAAACGTTGTTTTTATAAGGAGGAAAAATGATATGTTTATTGATATTTTAAACTTGAGCGGTTGGCAAATGTATTTACCCTCAAAAGTGGTTTTGATAATATGCTTACAGGAGGCAGCGTGTATAATTTCGAGTACGAGTATAAGTTCGACGAGCTACGCTATGAGCCACGCTATGAGCCACTTTCAGCTGGTTCCGAACCCTTTCAAGCATTGTTATTTCTGCCGGAGGATGAAGATAAAAAAGATTTTTATGTTACTGGCGTCATGCCTGACTCTGATCTGGTTACCCTTGTAGATGAATCCGGTGTAAGGATGAGTGTGAATCAGGTGATTGTAACGAAGCCTGTTGCTGATCTATTAAAGTTAAAGAAGGGAGACACCGTAGACATCGTCAGAAAGCTGGATGGGCGCATAATTTCGGGCTTAGTGGTAGTTAGCCATCGGATAAATGGAAATGGTACTTATATAAATAGAGACAAATGGTTTCCTGTATTCTATAATAGAGAATGGTCAGTTTTGGTGATTGCTTCATAGACATATTGAACTCAAAAAGTGATTGGAGAAAATGCTTAAGATATGAAAACATGGAAAAAGAACATTATACTTTTTTTGGCTAGTCAAACTATATCGCTCTTTGGCTCATCCCTAGTTCAGTATGCAATTATGTGGTATATCACATTAACAACCCAGTCGGGTGTGATGATGACGATAGCCATTATTTGCGGTTTTCTACCTACCTTATTTCTTTCCCCGTTTGCGGGGGTATGGGCTGACCGCTATAACCGAAAAACACTCATCATTATATCCGATTCTATTATTGCATTATCAACACTTGTTTTAGCTATATTGTTTCTTTTAGGATACGATTCTCTGTTGTTACTCTTTGTAATGTCAGCCATACGTGCGCTTGGGGCCGCAATTCAAATACCTACGATAGGAGCCTTCCTTCCGCAAATTGTTCCGGAGGATAAACTTACTAAGGTTAATGCGACAAACGGAACTATCCAAGCAACGGTCATGCTGGCATCCCCCATGCTTAGCGGTGCATTGCTAACCGTGGCTAGCATCGAGATAATATTCTTTATAGATGTTATTACAGCAGCCGTAGCGGTTTCAGTATTATTTTTGTTTTTGCATGTACCTGTTCATGCGAAAGCTCAAAAAAAGCAAGCAATGAGCTATTTCACCGATATGCGTGAAGGTTTTACTTACATCAGAAATCATGAGTATATCAAGAGGTTTTTTCTGTTTTGTGCCTTCTTTTTTTTCTTAGCAGCACCTGTTGCCTTTTTAACGCCGCTACAGGTTGTACGTAGTTTTGGTGACGATGTTTGGCGGTTAACGGCAATTGAAATGACCTTTTCTATCGGTATGATCATGGGCGGCACCATCATGGCTTCCTGGGGTGGTTTCAAAAATAAGATTCACTCGATGACACTATCCATTCTTGTTACTGGAGCCTGTACCTTTGCCCTTGGCGTTATTCCTGTTTTTTGGGTTTATCTGACTTTCATGGGGCTTGTAGGAATTGCTATGCCAATCTTTAATACACCTTCTACGGTTTTATTACAGGAAAAGGTAGATGCAGATTTTCTGGGTAGGGTATTTGGTGTTTTAGGAATGATAGGAAGCTCTATGATGCCTATGGGTATGCTTTTGTTTGGACCACTATCTGACATCATTAAAATAGAATGGTTGCTTATAGTTACCGGCTTGCTGCTGTTTATTCAGGGATTTTTCCTACTAGGCAGCAAAGTACTAATTGAGGCTGGAAAGCCAGTTTCAAAACCTGAATTGTAGGCCAATGGAAAAATGAATTATTTGCAGGAGTCATCAGACGGAAAATAGAATTCTAAACTAAATAAAGAAAAAATTGGAGGGGTAATTAATGTCTACTGTTAGGCATTCAGTATGTCCATATGATTGCCCAGATACGTGTGGGCTTCTAGTTGAAATTGAGAATGGGCGAGCTGTAAAAATTCAGGGTGACCCTGCCCATCCTTTTACTAGAGGTACCTTATGTGCTAAAATGGCCCATTATGAACAGATAGTCCAGGCACCTGGTCGTTTAACAAGACCTTTGATGCGAACAGGTCAAAAGGGTTCTGGTCAGTTTGTATCAATTTCTTGGGATGAAGCTATAGAATATATTATCCAACGTTGGCTGGAAATTATTAAAAAGCATGGTGCAGAGGCTATTCTACCCTATTCCTTTGCAGGAACCATGGGCTTGGTTCAGCGTAATTGTGGAGATGCTTTCTTTCATAAGATGGGGGCTACTAGACTTTTACGGACAATTTGCTCTTCTGCCAAAGGCTATGGATGGAAAGCTGTTATGGGCGAAACACTTGCTCCGAAGCCTGATGAAATTAAAAAAAGTGATTGTATTATACTCTGGGGAACTAATACCTTGGCTACCAATGTTCACTTAACCCATGAGCTTAAAGAGGCAAAACGAAGAGGGGCAAGGATTTTTTTGATAGAAACTTATGAAACTCCAACAGCCAAGATTGCCGATAGGGTTATATTAACCAGGTCTGGTAGTGATGGTGCCCTGGCACTAGGAATGATGCAATACATGGTTGAAGCAGGATTAATCGATAAGAACTTTATTGAACAATATGTCTCAGGCTTTGATCAGTTCAAGGACCAGGTGCTTTCTGATTATTCATTAGAAAGGGTTAGTCTTATCACAGGGATTGCTGTAAATGAGCTCGAGTCATTGGCAAGACAATATGGAGAAGCGAGGGCTCCTTTTATAGTAGTAGGCTCTGGACTTTCACGCTATGGTAATGGTGCCATGACTGTGCGTACCATAACTTGTCTACCTGCATTGGTAGGAGCCTGGGCTAAGCCTGGCGGAGGGCTATTAACTTCGATAGCAACTGGAAGTGCTTTGCCAGTCAATAGAATAACTAGAGAGGATTTTTTAAGCAAACCTACACGGATAATTAATATGAATAAGCTGGGTAGTGTGTTAAATGAGGTTAATCACCCTCCTGTTATGAGCTTATATGTTTATCATTCCAATCCTGTAGTAATTGCCCCTGACCAAAGCAAGGTTGTCAAGGGTTTGCAGAGGGAGGATTTATTTACCATAGTCCATGAGAGATTTATGACAGATACGGCACTATATGCCGATCTAGTTTTGCCGGCTACTACTTCTTTGGAACATCCGGACATTTATCGTTCTTATGGTCATTACTGTATTCAACGCACGCAGGCTCTAATTCCACCAGTAGGTCAGGCCAAATCCAACTGGGAGGTATTTCAGCTATTGGCGAAGGGATTAGGTCTTACTGAGACATATTTTAGCCTTTCCGCTGATGAACTTATTGATCAATTGTTGGATCCTCCAAGTTCTTGGCTGACAGATGTGGATTTATCTGATTTACACGAAGGGAAGCCAATAGAATTGCCTTTACAAGCAGACTACAAAATGAATTTTAAAACTACATCAGGAAAGATTGAGCTTTATAACCCCAAGGAAGTGGAAAAATTACCTAGGTATTTAGAACCATATGGTGGTGAGGAAGCATATTGGTTGATTAGCAGCCCCAGTATATATTCACTAAATTCTTCATTTAACGAATTGGAAGCCTTGGTTAAAAAGAAAAAAGGTTCCTATTTATTAATGAATCCTGATGATGCTGTGGATAAGGGTTTTATTGATGAACAAGAGGTTATTGCTTCCAATGAAAGAGGGCAAGTAAGTTTTAGGTTGAAAGTCACCCCAAAGATTCCCAGAGGTGCAGTAGTTATAGAAGGGTTGTCATGGGGCAAGGATGTTGGTAAAGAAAATCTAGTAAATGTCTTGACATCGCAACGCTTAACTGATCAGGCTGAGGCAAGTACACTCTATGATGTGAAGGTTGATGTCCGGCCAGCGTAAAAGGGTCAAGAAAAAAATACACAGTAATAATATTGACATAAAACTTGCATTCTGATATAAAAAATATATATTTGGGCAAAAGAAATTTTTAAACCTACTGGATTGTACCAAAAAAATCAAAGTAAAATCATAGTACTGTAGAAGGAGGAGATTTGATTTGACAATAAGACAGTTTCAAGCAGAATCCAAACGATTGTTAGATTTGATGATTAATTCAATTTACACGCATAAGGAGATTTTTTTAAGGGAACTCCTTTCTAATTCGAGTGATGCAATTGATAAGGTTTACTATAAGGTATTGACAGATGATTCTTTGACATTCAACAAAGAAAACTACTATATTAAACTAGAACATGATAAGAAGAATAGAGTATTAAAGATTTCCGATACTGGTGCTGGGATGACAAAACAAGAACTTGAAGATAATCTAGGTGTTATTGCAAAAAGTGGATCATTAGCATTTAAAAAAGAAAACGAAATAAAAGACGGTTATGATATTATTGGACAATTTGGAATTGGATTTTATTCGGCATTTATGGTATCTGAAGTCGTTACTGTTATAAGTAAAGCATTTGGTAGCAATGATGCTTATAAATGGGAATCGAAAGGGGCAGATGGTTATACTATTGAGCCATGTGAAAAAGATTTGGTTGGAACAGATGTCATTCTTAAAATCAAAGAGAATTCAGGAGATGAAAATTTTGATGAGTTCTTAGAGGAGTATAGATTAAAGTCTATTATTAAAAAATATTCCGATTTTATTAGATACCCTATAAAAATGGATATTACTCAGAGCAAGCTTAAAGAAGGTAGTGAAGAGGAATACGAGGACTATACTGAGGAACAAGTTATTAATAGTATGGTTCCTATCTGGAAGAAAAATAAGAACGAGCTTAGCCAGGAAGATTATGATAGCTTTTATTCTGATAAGCATTATGGTTTTGACAAGCCAATAAAACATATTCACATTAGTGCCGAAGGTACTGTGAGTTATAAAGCGATTTTATTTATACCAGAAAAAATACCATTTGATTTCTATACAAAAGAATACGAGAAAGGTTTAGAGTTGTATTCAAACGGTGTTTTGATCATGAATAAGTGTGCTGATCTGCTGCCTGATTATTTTAGCTTTATAAAAGGAATGGTGGATTCAGAAGACTTGTCTCTTAACATTTCTAGAGAAATGCTCCAGCATGATAGACAGTTGAAGCTTATTGCTAAAAACATAAAATCTAAGGTTAAAAATGAACTAGAGAATTTATTAAAAAATGAAAGAGAAAAGTACGAAGAATTTTATAAAACCTTTGGAAAACAATTAAAGTATGGAATATACAGCGATTTTGGTACTAATAAAGAGTTATTGCAAGATCTGTTAATGTTCTATTCATCAAAAGATAAAAATATGGTAACTTTAGATGAATATGTTTCCAGAATGCCAGAAGAACAGAAATATATTTACTATGCTTCAGGAGAATCCATTGAGAGAATTGAGAAACTACCACAAACAGAATTAGTATTGGACAAAGGTTACGAAATTTTCTATTTTACTGATGATGTTGATGAATTTGCTATAAAAATGGTGGGAACATATAAAGATAAGGAATTTAAATCCGTATCCAGCGGTGATCTTGGTATAGAAAAGGAAGAAAACAAAACTACTGATACGGATGATAAAGATAATAAAGAACTGTTTGATCAAATGAAAAATATTTTAGCAGACAGAATTAAAACTGTTAGAGCATCAACAAGATTAAAGAATCATCCTGTATGTTTGTCAAATGATGGTGAAGTTACAATAGAGATGGAAAAAATATTGAATTCTATGCCTGATAACCCAAATATAAAAGCAGATAAAGTTTTAGAAATTAACATAAACCATCAGGTATTTAAATCATTGCAAGAAGCATATGAAAATAATAAAGATAAGTTTAAATTATATACAGATTTATTATATAATCAAGCACTACTTATTGAAGGTCTACCGATAGAAGATCCAGTAGAATTTACAAACAATATTTCTAAAATAATGCTCTAGGTGTAAAAGCCACTTTCAAGTATAAATTTTTTTGAAAGTGGCTTTTACTTAGGAATTGCTTTGACATAATATATAAAGATTATAGGCAAAATACTATTGACATTGACGTTGCGTAAAGGTGTATAGTAATCTTGTCAGGAGGCGAAGGCATGGAATATACAGTACAAAAACTTGCTCAACTTGCAGGTATCAGTGCTAGGACATTAAGATATTATGATGAGATTGGTATTCTTAAGCCGGCAAGAATAAACTCATCTGGATATCGCATATATGGTCAAGCCGAGGTTCTTATGCTGCAGCAAATTCTCTTTTATAGAGAGATGGAGGTGAGCCTCGAAGGGATTAAAGGTATATTATCCTCACCTGCCTTTGATGCAGCAAAGGCACTAAGACAACATCGAGAAAAGCTTCTTGAGAAAAGAAAGCAATTGGATGTTTTGATTTCAAATGTTGATAAATCAATTGCGTTTAAAGAAGGGAGAATTACAATGACTGACAAAGAAAAATTTGAGGGTTTTAAGAAAAAGCTAGTTGATGACAATGAAAAAATGTACGGTAAAGAAATTCGTGAAAAGTATGGCAACGAAAATGTGGACAAATCAAATCAAAAAGTAAAGAACATGTCCCAAGAACAATATGAGGAAGTTACAAAACTTGAAAATGAGGTAATTGAAACCCTTCATGCAGCCTTTAAAACTGGAGATCCTGCTGGTGAATTAGCTCAAAAAGCGGCAGATCTACATCGTCAATGGTTATGCTTTTTTTGGGGTAGTTACACAAAAGAGGCGCATGCAGGGGTTGCTCAGATGTATGTTGATGATCCGAGATTCATGGCATACTATGACGAGAAACAGCCTGGAACCGCAGTATTTTTAAGAGATGCTATTTTCATTTATACAGGAATGAACAAATAAAAACAGGCAACCTTATCAAGGCTTTTTACGTCTATATAATCTATAGACAAAAAAGAGGTGGTTGTTGTTATGAAAAAATCTATTATTGCAATCTTAATTATGCTATTTGCTGTCTCAGTAATGGGATGTAATCAAACTGTTGACGAAGACCCGTCCAAGGATGATGAGCCGGGGATTATTGGATATGTTATGAATAGAGAAAATGAGAGGATCCTTGTAATTGACCCGGAAGCACAAGATTTTAGTCCAACTGGTGGGGTTTCTGAATACTATGATGCTATATGGTTTTCAAATGTTCCTCAAGATATTGAATTGGGTGAAAAGGTGAAGGTATGGTTCGATATTGTTGAAGACTCTTATCCTGCTCAATCGGATGCAATCCAAATTGAAGTAATTCCAAGCCAGAGACCGGCTGAAGCGGATTTAACTGAAGCAGACGCTTTATATGAGGCTTTGACATCTGAACTAAGTCATAACGATGGTTTAATTGTTGTTAAAAATATAGAGTATGACAATGAAACGGATACGTGGGATTTCACATTTAAGGAGATTTGGGGAGATGAAATATATAGTATTCAGATAGATGATAAGTAAGATAGATAAATGATCCATGGCTGTTTTTAAACAGCTCGTGGGTTATTTTTTTAACTTTTAGCTTTTTTCTTAGTAAGAGTATTTTATCCAGAATTAGAATATGGAGCAGGAGATAATTCAACAATAATATAATAGAATAATAGCTGATACAGACGTTACTAATTTCTTTAGGAGGATTTTTCATGCGTGTTTTTCTGGCAATAGAATTTCCGGAAGATATAAAAGAATATCTGGATCAAATTCACCTGGTACTAAGAGAACAAAGCAAAACAGGAAATTTTACTAAAAAAGATAATTACCATTTGACCCTTCGATTTATTGGAGAGATTAAAGACCATGAGTTGGATAAACTGAAAGAAGTCATTGATGAAATAGCTTTAAAACATAACTGCTTTCAATTAACCATGAACAAAGTAGGATGTTTTGCTAGAGGAAGTAAAATGATAATCTGGGTTGGAATCAATCAAAATGAAACACTAGGTAGATTATACTCACAGTTAGAGCAGTCACTAGAACGTAAGGGTTATACAAAGGAAGAAAGAAACTTTGTTCCCCATGTTACCATAGCTAGACAAGTAGTACTTATGGAAGATTTAAAAAAAATGCAGCAGCAAATTAAGATGGATAATATCATAATACCTGTAAGTAAGCTATCATTAATGGAAAGTACCAGAGTAAAGGGCGAGTTAAGATATATCCCCCTTTATACAAAAAACTTGAGTCCACCACTGATGCAAAACTAGCTTTTTCTTGAAAAATATAAATATCAAGAAGGTGTAAAGAATTTTATAAAAGCAGGATTAGATGAAGCTGCTATATATGAAAAGTACAAGCAATACTATAGCAAGGTTTTTATATTGCCAAAAAATGAATTAACCCTACATAATTGTGCACGAAAAGTCGGATAGACATATATAACTTCTGATATTCTATTGGTGAAAGAGGAGGTTATTATAAATGGATTCGCTTGAAAAAATGAATGAGGCATTAAACTACATTGAAGAAAATCTTGCTAATGATATTGATTTTAGAAAAGTAGCGAGGCTGGCTTTTTGCTCGGAATATCATTTTCAAAGAATGTTTTCGTTCCTTGCAGGTGTTACACTATCGGAATACATTCGCCGCCGACGCCTCACTCTTGCAGCATTTGAATTTAATAATAATAGCATTAGGATAATTGATGTTGCAATTAAATATGGATACAATTCACCAGATTCTTTTACAAGAGCTTTTCAAAGTCTACACGGGATAACACCGTCAGAAGCGAGAAATAGTGGTCAATCACTAAAAGCCTATCCACGAATGGCCTTTCAGTTATCAATTAAAGGAGGAAGTGAAATGAACTATCGAATTGAAGAAAAAGAGGGATTTTGTATAGTTGGTATCAAGAGAAGGGTTCCTATAATTTTCCACGGGGTTAATCCAGAGATTGCCTCTATGTGGAAAACTTTAAATGATCAAACGATAAATAAACTTAAGGAGCTTTCTAATGTCGAGCCTTTAGGGCTACTTCAAGCATCCACGAACTTTTCTGAAGGCCGAATGGAGGAAAAAGGGGAACTTGATCATTACATCGGCGTTGCTACAACTAATGAATGTCCAGATAACCTGACACAACTTAAAGTTCCTGCCTCAACATGGGCTGTATTCGAATCAGTTGGACCATTTCCTGATAC
>LOER01000047.1 GCA_001515945.1 Desulfitibacter sp. BRH_c19 | reverse complement strand
GCATTGCAAAAATCACAATGCTAGAACTACTGGCGGCTCTGCACTGGTATTTCTAGGCATTGCAAAAATCACAATGCTAGAACTACTGGCGGCTCTGCACTGGTATTTCTACGCATTGCAAAAATCACAATGCTAGAACTACTGGCGTAGGAGGTAAGTGGTGCTAAGTCCCTGGGGATAACGGTTTGCTATCCTGTTTATAGAAGTATCTTAATTATAAAGCAAGAGTTCCGGCATAGTGGGTCCTTAGCTTTAGCTCGTTCGCTATTTAAGCATATATACGCCAGGTATTAAAAAGCTACTAAAAATGTTTCACGTGAAACAATATGCGGGGAATCAGATGGAGGCTCTACTCTACCTGATTTAGGTATATTGGGGACATTCCTGGTTCTAATACTCACAGGTCTGTCCCCTTTCCTTAAGAGAAGTGGGGGTCTTAATCCATATAAAATATTTTAGATAAATTCTGAAAATAGAGTTTATGGCAATTCTATGGTAAACTACTTTAGTATGGTTTCTTATTGGGGGGTCTTATAGTGCTAGGTACAGTTGTTAATGCAGTTGCTATAATAATAGGTACGGTAATAGGCGTTTGGTTTGGTGGTAGGTTTAGTGAAAATATTAGAAAAATGATTATGCAGGCACTAGGATTAGGAATTATATTGATTGGACTGAAAATGGCAATAACAAGTGAGCAGTTGGTGTTTGTATTAGTAAGCATGGTATTTGGAGCATGGTTAGGAGAATATCTTGATATTGAAGGAGCCCTACATAAGATTGGAGCGTTAATCCAACAAAAAGTAGGGAATGTAAGTGGAGGAAGTAACATTGCTCAAGCATTTGTTACATCTACTTTGTTATTTTGTGTTGGTGCAATGTCAATAATGGGAGCTATTGAAAGTGGCCTTACTGGAAATCATGATACTTTGTATGCTAAATCACTAATAGATGGTGTAACGTCAATAATGTTGACCACCACAATGGGCTTTGGAGTGATCTTTTCAGCGGTATCTGTCCTCCTTTATCAGGGACTTATAACTATAACTGCATCATCGCTAGAAAGTTTATTAACTATACCAGTCATAAATGAATTGAAAGCTACCGGAGGACTGATAATTTTAGGGATTGGCCTTAATATTTTAGAAATCACTAAAATTAAAGTCGGAAACCTATTACCAGCAATTTTTATAATAGTAGGCATAATGATGATTGCAGAACGTTTAGTTTTTTAGATAATTTTGTAAAAATCAAAAAGGAAATTTGAAAATAAAGTTGAATACTATACTTTGGGAGCTTTTAGGGGGCATGTCCATGAATCTAAGCTATATACAGCAGATTGATCAGTATCTACATTTATATATTACTATCGGTTTAGTGATGTTTGTCGCCTTATTGACTATATGGCTTGTAATTCTTACCTTTAGGAATTCACGACTACGCAAAAAATATGAAGCCTATATACAAAACCCAGATGGTAAAAAAATCGAAACAATAATTGATGAATATTATAATGACTTTAACAGTCATAAGAACACTGTACATAAGATAGACAAGCAGTTAAGTGACATCCAGATTCAAAATCTCAAAAATTTCAGTAAAATAGGTTTAGTTCGCTTTAGTGCATTTTCAGAGGTTGGTAGTGACCTGAGTTTTGCGATAGCCCTAATGAACAGTAAGAATAGTGGCTTTGTAATTACTTCTATTTATGGAAGAAACGATAATAGGCTATATGCGAAACCACTTGAAAATGGCAGTTCTAGTTATAGACTTAGTGAAGAGGAAGAATTGGCCATAAAACAAGCTATGGAGAGTTAGGTGGTGAAGAGACTAAGTGTTCACTTCTAAAAGTAAACTTAAAAGTAAACTTAAGAAGAGAAAGTATTTCACTATAATGTTGATACCTCATACTCAGAAAAAAATAAATCAAATTAAAATACCAATCTGGTTAATCAGTAGTATGGTATTATGTTTTACTATAGTTGCCTGCACAATTGGATATTTTGCTTTCGATCTGAAAACGACAAAAGAAGATTTATATCGATTAAAACATGTTGAAACTGTAAATCAAGTTCAAGCAAAAAAGATTACTGAATTAGTTGAGAAAACCCGAAGTATGGAATCTAAGATTGCAGACATAGAAGCATTAGACAGGCAAGTCCGTGAATTAGTAGGGCTAGAAAGTGAGGAGGATGAAGAAATATATGTTCAAGATTATCGTTCACCTGTCACATTGCAGTCTGGGTCTGAAATAAGCCTGTCTATGCTACCAAGGGGCGGAGTATCAAGAACTCAAATGAGTCGGTTTTCAGAGAGCAATATAGAATTATTAGAATTGCTAGATAAAGATTTAAGCATGTTAGATCAAATAGTAGAAATAAAAGAAGTTGATTTAGGCCAATTGCAAGTTGAAGTGAGTGATCAATTAAAGTTTCTTGCTGCAGTCCCTGACAAAATGCCTGTAAATGGGAAAATTACTTCAAAATTTGGATACAGAAATTC
The DNA here is from genome assembly GCA_001515945.1 of Desulfitibacter sp. BRH_c19. Lineage (NCBI taxonomy): Bacteria > Bacillati > Bacillota > Clostridia > Neomoorellales > Desulfitibacteraceae > Desulfitibacter > Desulfitibacter sp. BRH_c19. The sequence goes on along the minus strand of LOER01000047.1, from coordinate 111,979 downwards.
CCCATTTGGAACCGGCAGAAGAGAGTTGCATGACGGACTAGACATCGCAGCTTCATACGGTACATATATAAAGTCGGCTGGTGACGGAAGAGTAACTTTCTCTGGATGGTCACCGGGATATGGACGAATGGTTACTGTTTCACATGGGTATGGATATATAAGTCATTATGCTCATAATTCAGTTAATCTCGTTAAGGTAGGAGATAGTGTCAAAAAAGGGGAGTCAATTGCAAGGGTTGGAACTAGCGGAAGGTCAACTGGAGCCCATGTTCATTATATGATAGATTATAATGGCAAGAGAATTAATCCTCAAAATGTTTTAAAATAAAGGGTGATAACATGTTTAAGAAAAAAGATACAGTTAATATGGAAAAAGTTGATACCATTATTGGTAAAGACTCTAATTTTCAAGGAAATTTAAAAGGACAAGGCACTTTAAGAGTAGATGGAAAAATAGAAGGTGAAGTTGAATGTCAAGGAGATGTAGTGGTTGGTGAAGGTGGTTTTGTGTCAGCAGGTTTAAAGGCAAGAAATCTTTTAGTTGCGGGTATTATTAAAGGAAACGTCAGCGTTTCAGAAAAACTAGAGATAGCATCTACTGGAAGAATTGAAGGAGATATTTCTACTAGTTCACTAATAATAGATGACGGAGCTCTATTCCAAGGCTCGTGTCAAATGACAAAGGCTGCTAGCTCAGAAAAAAACAAAAGATAGAGTATAAAATAAATAACGAGGAAACATTTCTGTATAACTGAGATGTTTTTTTTTGCACATTTCCTTATAATCTGCATACATTAAATGCAGAATTAGATTTACTTATATGCGAGAAAAAGCCAGTAAAAGGAGATGAGACGTTTGAATATAAATAAAGATGGATGGGATGGACTGGTTGAATTTCCATTGCCTGAAAGACAGCAAAAACCCAGGGACAATGGATTTACAATGATAATTGATAAGGGTATGGGCTTATCAGATTTAGCTGATACGCTTGAAACTGCAGGAAAATATATAGATTTTGTTAAACTAGGTTTTGGTACCTCTGCTTTATATACAGGAGATGTTTTACACAAAAAAATTAATCTTGTAAGGTCAATGGGAATCCATATTTATCCAGGAGGTACATTCCTAGAAGTTGCTGTCTTACAAGGAAAGCTTGATCTCTATTTAGAAAAAGCTAGAGCCCTTGGATATAGTTGCATAGAAGTATCTGATGGTACAATAAATATGAGCCGAAAAGTGAGAAAAAGAGCAATCGAAAAGGCCCTAGAGATGGGATTTATTGTGTTAAGTGAAGTTGGTAAGAAAGATGCTCGTGATGAGTTATCTAACACGGATATTTTGGAGCAAATCAATCTGGATATTGAATGGGGTGCATATAAAGTTATTGTAGAAGGAAGAGAATCTGGAAAGGGTGTTGTAATATACGATGAAAGGGGTAAGATAAAGGAAGAAGAGCTAGATGAAATATTAGGAGCTGTTTCAGATGTTAATAAAATCCTTTGGGAGGCACCTCATAAAAACCAGCAACAGGAACTGATAATGAGGTTAGGTACTAATGTTAATCTAGGAAATATTCAAGCAGCAGAAGTCATGTCCTTAGAAGCACTACGAGTAGGATTAAGGGGAGATACGTTGAGAAATTATCTTGTTTCTCAAAACAATCGAGCTATCTCTAGTTAATAAGGAGCAAATTGCCAGTAAGAAATAGCTATATTAAGGAGATTGGACGGTTGAATTTTCATAGTGAAGTATTAAACACAAATATAAAAACATATTTAGACAAATGCCATGAATTTTTAGGTGAAATGGGCGCACTAGAACATAGTTACAGGCATGCCGAGATTGTTTCCGAAAGAACCAACTTGATTTTAAAGGGTTTGGATTATGATAAAAATACGTGCCGTCTTGGTCAAATTGCTGGCTATCTACATGATATTGGAAATATCATTAATAGGTATGAACATGGAAGGTCAGGAGCTCTTCTTGTCTTGCCCTTTTTAAAAAGTTTTAAACTTAGTCAATTAGAAATATCAACAATTGTGGGTGCAATTGGCAATCATGAAGAAAATAGTGGAGGATTTTCTGTGAACCCAGTCTCAGCAGCGGTATTAATTGCTGATAAGTCTGATGTTCATAGGGATAGAGTTAGGAAGTCTGATATATCTACATTTAAACCTAGAGATAGGGTAAACTATGCTGTAGAAGAAACCTGGTTGACAATAGATGAAAAGAATAAAGTGATAACTTTAAACATTTTAATAGATCAAAACATATCTTCCGTAATGGATTATTTTGAAATTTTCATTACAAAGATGGTGTTGTGCCGTCGGGCGGCTACATTTTTACAATGTTCTTTTGAACTCATACTCAATGATACCAAAACTTTATCATGACTATCACCGCTAATCTTGCACTAGTATTTCTACCCATTGTTAAAAACACAATGCTAGAAGCAGATGCTCATTAAGTTAACTCTATCTGAAGTCAAGAATCCTGTTAATAAATCTCGTAACAAATATAGCTTCCGTCGGCAATTAGTGCCTGGCGGAAGCTAAGTTTTTTCTATTTATTTGAATTTGGCGATATGCTTTATAAATTGTATCAGAAATTGACATTGCAAGTTTCATTACTAGGTTTAATCTGGTATTCTGTAATACTAAATATTCTAAATAACCTCCTACATTAACTGTACCGGTCATGTAGATATGCCCAACAGAGGGCAATTCTTTTTTCACCCCAGCCCCAGGCTTAACAGAGCCCACTCCAAGATTTAAATTTCCAACATTTTTTGCCTGTCCTAAGCAGGCATCAACTGCTATAATAACTGGGTTGCTATGCAACTCCATAATATTTTCCATGCATTGCTCTATGTTTGTTGCGTGGACAGGTTGATCTAGTGTTCCATAGACATGAAATTCTGGCATAAAACGTTGTTTTTCCTGTAGGAAAGATCCTACTAGTGGGCCGAGGCTATCTCCAGTAGATCGGTCTGTTCCAATGTTGACTACTACAATGGGTCGAACTAATGTAGGATCAAGGGCTCTTAAGTAAGATACCAATTGATTAGCTGTTTTATATATAAGATTTTCATCATTTATATTATGCACTATTTTATCAGGAAGGTTATTAATTTCTCTATTTAGTAAATTTTTTAATAAAGTAGTCATTAAAGTACCCCCTAGCTTACTACAATAATAATTAAAGTATATGTATTTTAGAGTAATTTTATACAACAATTACCAAGAGTATGCTTTCTTCTAAAGTGGGGGGATAAATTGGACAGGAAAAAACTTGTATTTCAACTTGCAGTTACTTATGTTGGGGCCATTGTTGGAGCGGGATTTGCTTCAGGACAAGAGCTTATGCAGTTTTTCGCTATTTTTGATTATAAAGGTCTTATTGGTGTCCTCTTATCTGGCGTATTATTTGCTGTTATGGGCTATATGATAAGCACAATAGTGATAAAAAATAGAATTAAAGGATACCAGAAACTTCTGAGCAAAATTCTGGGAAAGAAGATTGGTTTTATTGTTGATTTATGGATTACAATTTCTATTTTTATGGGGCTAGGTATAATGTTGGCTGGATGTGCAGCTGTTCTTCAAGAAAAGCTATTCCTAAACTATTACGTTGGTCTTATTCTATCAAGTGCCATTGTATTGATTGCTATACTAAAAGGAGAAAAGGGTGTTCTTGGTATTAATACTTTTTTAATTCCGCTCTTAATTATAGTAACCATCTTAGTTAGTGGGCTAAGCATAGGCATGAAGCATCAGGAAGTATTTATAGCAGGAAGCAACCCACTAATAGGAAAAAATTGGCTTTTAGCACTAGCGTTATATGTTTCATATAATATGGTAACAAGCTTAGTCATTCTTACATCTATAGATTATCTTAAGTTAAAGAACGGAATAGTAGGCATTTTATTAGGGGGAGCATTGTTAGGTATAATAGGCATTATAATGGTTTATGCCATACAGCTATATAGACCACAAGTGCTGATGGTTGAAATTCCCATGCTGTATTTAGCGGAAAGCTTAAGTTTCAGGTTAAGTTGGATGTATACTTTAGCAATGCTTATTGCTATGCTAACAACCGCTGTTGCAAATGCTTTTGGATTAATAACTAGGATTGAGCCGCTATTTAAAATCAATAAAAATATACTATCTTTACTAGTTGTTGTTCTTGCTATACCAATCTCTTTTTTAGGATTTGGTAGACTAATAGGACACTTCTATCCCGTGTTTGGGTATGTAGGAGTGCTCATTGTAATAGCCATAATTATAAAGCAGGTTAAAATCAGTTGGAGAGTTAGAAGTTAATTAGACTGCCCAGGTATTTTTAAATGTAATATTATAACAGATAATCCACTTAATAAATTTGCAGGAAATAATTTATTAACCTAGAATTATCTTAAGATAAGCATTTACGTTTAAAAGGGAGAGGAATTATGTATAAAAGGTTTAAGGTTATAATAATCCTGGCATTAGTAGCCACATTATTGATCGGTTGTGGACAAAGCAACTCCAAAGATAATGAAGAAAAGGAAATAGTAAATAATGCTGTTGATAATCGACCTCTTCTACTAAATAGTGAAATGGATTCTGTTCTCGTTTATTTTGCTAGTGAAAACGGGCGATACCTTGTTCCAACAACCCTTCCTATTAAACCTACCAAAGAAGCAGCTAAAGTGTCAGTAGAAAAAGTGCTAGCAGGACCAGGAGATTGGCTACTATCTAATACAATTCCAGAGGATACAAAATTAAGAGATATCTATATTAGAGAAAATGTTGCATATATAGATTTAACAGATGACTTTGTAAATCTTGGAAATTATGAGGATGTTGAAAGAGCAATCAATTCTCTAGTACTTACTTTAACAGAATTTTACGAAGTACAAACAGTTCAATTCTTGATAGAAGGAAGAATCCATGAGGCTATAGATGGGTTCTCATTAGATAAGCCTTTTATGCGGCCTGCTTTTATAAATAGCTTAAACCCTCCAAGTGAAGATCAAAAGATTATAGATGTGTATTTTTCAGACCCTAATGCTTTATATTTAATTCCTATGGGTTTTGGAGTAGATGAAAATAGTTCTGTTAACCAAATGGTTGAAATAGCAATGAAAGAATTGGTTAGTGGGCCACCTTTAAATACTGATTTAGTAAAAACAATATGGTCTGGAACAAAAGTAAATAGTGTTAGCTATGAAGCTGATCGCAAATTAGCAATAATTAACCTTAGTGAAGAAGTTATGGGTTACGGAGGAGGAACAAGCGCTGAGGTATTTCTTGTTAAGTCCATACTATTTACATTAACAGCTATTGATGAGGTAAATGAAGTTCAAATACTCATAGATGGAGAAAGAGTAGATTATCTTCCTGAAGGCATGGAAATATCCAAGCCTCTATCAAGACCAGAGCATATTAACTATATTAATCCATAAACTTAAAAAATAATATTTTGCAATACAAGCAGAAAGAGTATTCTTAGAGGAGTACTCTTTATTTGTTACCACACATCAACAATCGTAATTCTACAAACGGATGCTAACTTCCTGATTAGCTCAGCTAACTATTAGTGGCAAAGTACTACTAATCCAGTTTTGCTTTCATAATATTGGATAAATGCTATAAATTATGCTATTATATTGAAGAAATTATAAGAAACTCGGTAACAGACTTGAGGAGGCTAAAGATGAGGACTGATATGGCTTTAGAAATAAAGAATAGGATTGGAAAGTTACAACAGAAAATTAGAGAGTTAGAAATTAATTCTGTAATTCTTATTGATAGAACAAATGTATATTATTTTTCAGGAAGTGGCCAGCAGTGTCACTTATATGTGCCTGCGGAGGGTGCCCCCTTACTTATGGTGAAAAAAAATATTGAAATAGCAAAAAAGGAATCACCAATTGCCAACATAGTTCCACTCAGAAGCCCTAAAGAAATACTACAAATGCTTCATACATATAATTTAAAATTAGGTAATAAGACAGCAATGGAGTTGGATGTATTACCAACAAACAATTACTTATTTTATCAAAAGATATTTGAACAGTCAGCCATAGTTGATGTTTCACCTATAGTGAGAGATATTCGTATGATTAAATCGGACTTTGAGGTTTCTCAAATTAGAGAATCAGGCATAAGACATGGAGAGGTATTTAAACATATTAGTTCTGTTATTAATGAAGGACTGACTGATAGGGAACTCGCTAGTGCCATTGAAGGCTATGCTAGAAAAATTGGGCACTTAGGATATACAAGGTTTAGAGGATTTAATGTAGAATTCTACATGGGGCATACATTAGTGGGTGCTCCAGGGGCTGCAAAAGGACCATATGAGGTTATGGCTGCTGGAGGGGCGGGGACTCATCCAACATTTCCGCAGGGAGTAAGTGGGTCTGTTATCAAAAAAGGGGAACCTATATACGTGGACTATGTAGGCAATTATACGGGATATTTAGTAGATCAGACGCGTATATTTGCATTAGGAACGCTGCCAGCTATTATGGAAAAAGCAGTAAATGTATCAATCGATATCCAATCCATGATTGAAGAAAAACTAAAAGAAGGTACAAATGGTCGGGAAATATATGATGAAAGTGTTAATATGGCTAATAAATCAGGTTTGCAAGACAATTATATGGGGTATCACACAGGAGTGCCATTTATTGGGCATGGGATAGGCTTAGAGGTAAATGAGTGGCCTGTAATTGCCAAGGGCTTTGATATACAATTAAAAACCGGAATGGTGATAGCTCTAGAACCTAAATTTACCTTCCCTGATTTGGGTGTTGTAGGCATAGAAAACACGTATTTAGTAAAAGAGAAAAGTTTTGAGAAGTTGACCAAGGGTGATGACTATATAACATATATCTAAAAATATTCTTGGAACATGAGTCCTTTATATTTCGTCTATATTAAAAAGGGGTGCTTGTTTGGGAATGATGATGAATCTGAAACGGGCAAATTGAAATATAGGGGGATGTAAACAATGAAAAAGTGTTTAATAATATTTTTAATTTTATTGCTAAGTCTTACGTTAGTGGCTTGTGGTGGCAGTAGTAAAGATGCTGCTAGTGGAGAATATGCAATGAACGATTCTGCTGCACCAATGGAATCTAGAGATTATGATCAATCAAGCGCTGAAGAAGATGGACAGAATCCTGTTGGCGATTTGGATCAAAGAAAGATAATCAAGAATGCTGAATTGACGATTGAGGTAGAGTTTTTAGGAGATGTAGTTAGAGAAATTGAAAAGCAGATTGGTTCTTCTGGAGGTTTCTTGGAAGAGAGTAATATTAATCAGAATGGCTCATCTTATCTATGGGCTGAAATGGTCTTGCGAATGCCTGCATCTGAATTTGAGGAGTTTGTAGTATATTTAGAGGAAATAGGTACTGTTAAAAACAGGAGAGTATATAGAGACGATGTTACAACTCGCTTTATTGATTTGGAGGCAAGATTAAAGGTACTCAAAGCTGAAGAAGAAAGCATTTTATCAATTCTACAAAAAGCCGAAAGTGTAGAAGATGTATTAAATATACGTAAGGAGCTTAGAACTTTAAGAAGTGAAATAGAGGTTCTTGAAGGAGAGTTAAAGTACCTAACAAATATGGTTAGCTACTCTACTATCAGAGTTCATATTCAGCAAGCAAAGGTTTCGGAAACCCGAATAGATGCTACTGGAATTGCTGGGGTATGGCAAAAGGGCATCAATGCGCTTACAAAAAATGTTAATGGTATAATATCTTTGGTTGGGAATATGTTTGTATTTGTAATAGGTTCAATACCAATTCTAATTCCATTAGGAGTGGCCGCTGTAGGTATATGGCATGTGAAAAAACGAAGAAAAAAGGATCAAAGTAGCTTGTAGATATCTTCCATAGGTGTCTTGTGATTTTGAATAGTAGGGAGGATTTAAAATTGGCAAAGAAAATATATAGGTCTGAAACTGATAAGATGATTGGAGGAGTTTGTGGAGGTCTTGCAGAGTATTTCCAAATTGATTCAACTATAACAAGGCTGTTGCTGGTTGCACTAGTTCTAGTTGGTGGCTCAGGTGTTTTGTTATATTTAATAGCTTGGATTATAATACCAACTAGAAGTTAAGTAAATAGCCTATCACTCTCGATGAAAAGAGGAGATGAATATGCAAAGACAGAAATTATATAGGTCTAGTACAGATAATATCCTTGGGGGTGTCTGTGGTGGAGTTGCTAAACACTTGGATATAGATAGTACCATAATTCGCTTAATTGTTGTTGCTACTGCACTTTTTGGTGGAGCTGGAGTTGTTTTTTATGTAATTGCTTGGATAATAATTCCTGATGAGCCTTCCAGTGAAAGCATCAGACATTCTAAATTAAAAGAAGAAGTAACTTCAAGTGAAGGAGAAATTATAGGGGATCAGACTCAAAGAGAAACTACAGGTAAAAATGATAATTCTAACTCTAGTAAAACGCTAGGGTGGATTTTAATATTAGTAGGAGCATTTTTGTTTATAAATATTTGGTTTCCATATGTTGACTGGGGCAAGTTTCTTCCATTTGTATTCGTTTTTGGTGGGCTATATTTATTAATTAGAAGCCAAAAAGGCAAGGATAAGGAAGAATAACAAAACAAGTTGTTAAATTATAGCAATGAGGAGTTTATCCATGAAACAGCAAAATATTTTAAGAAGGCTTCCTTCAATTAATGAATTAGCTACCGAAATTAAGAATAATTATCAAGATGAATACTCCTTTAATCTTATAGTAGAGTGTTCTAGGGAAGTACTAAACATGGTTCGTCGTGAAGTCAAAAATAATCCAGAGCAGGCTTTCTTAGAAGAAGATTTACCACGAAGAGTCGAAGATTTGTTGAGAAAAGAGACTACCAACAGTCTAAGAAACGTAATCAACGCAACAGGAATTATTTTACATACAAATTTGGGGAGGGCCTTGCTTAGTAAGAAGGCCCAAATTGCCGTGAAAAATATCTTGGATGGATACTGTAATCTGGAAATTGACTTGGAAACAGGTAAAAGAGGAAGCCGCTATAGTCATGTGGAAAGCCTTCTTACCCGGATAACAGGTGCAGAAGGAGCTTTGGTAGTTAATAATAATGCAGCCGCAGTATTTTTAATATTACAAGCCCTTTCTAAAGAAAAAGAGGTAATTGTATCTAGGGGGCAGCTTGTTGAGATAGGTGGATCATTTAGAGTCCCAGAAATTCTAGCTGCAAGTGGAGCAAGACTAGTAGAAGTTGGAACCACAAACAAAACAAAAGCAGCGGACTATGAAAAGGCAATAACTGAGGAAACAGCTCTTCTTCTAAAGGTACATACTAGCAATTATCGTATTTTAGGGTTTACTGAAGAAGTTAGTGTTGAGGAAATGAGTTCTCTGGGCAAAAAATATAATATTCCCGTAATTGAAGATTTGGGTAGTGGTTTTCTTGTTAGCTTAAAAAAATTCGGAATTACAGATGAACCAACGGTACAGGAATCTGTAGCAGGGGGCGCGGATGTTGTTTCTTTTAGTGGCGATAAGCTTTTAGGAGGGCCTCAGGCAGGTATTATTGTTGGGAAAAATAAATATCTGGATATTATCAAAAAAAATCCACTAAACAGAGCTTTAAGGGTAGATAAAATGACATTGGCTGTACTTGAAGCCACTTTAAGAGAATACTTATATGAAACCAATGTGCTAGAAATAAATCCAACGTTACGAATGCTCACAGTCTCACAAGAGGATCTGAAACAAAAGGCTGAAATTCTATTAAATTGTATAAACTCTAAACTTGGAAATCTTGTTGAAGCTGGAATTATGGAAAACTACTCTGAAGCTGGAGGCGGCTCTTTACCTACAACAAAATTACCAACATGGGTTACAGCACTAAAACCCATGAAAGGATCAATTAATAAGCTTGCTGAAAGCCTAAGAAGTGGATTTCCTTCTATACTTACAAGAATTGAAAATAATTATATTTTAATGGATGTAAGAACCATTGAAGAAAAACATTTTGAGGTTATATGTACAAGGCTCTACGAGGAAATCAAGGAGTGAGAGATATGGACTGCTTTATTATTGGAACTGCAGGGCACGTTGACCATGGCAAGACACAATTAGTTAAGACTTTGACAGGACAAGACACTGATAGACTTAAGGAAGAAAAGAAAAGAGGAATTTCCATAGAGCTAGGGTTTGCAGCTTTAAAATTGCCTAATGGAGCTAATGCCGCCATTATAGATGTTCCTGGTCATGAAAGGTTTATAAAGCAGATGCTAGCAGGAGTGGCTGGAATTGATATGGTTATGTTGATAATAGCTGCTGATGAGGGGGTTATGCCCCAAACCAGGGAGCATATGAATATAATAAAGCTATTACAGGTAAAAAAAGGGCTTACGGTTATTACTAAAATAGATTTAGTTGATGAGGAATGGCTTGAGTTAGTGGAAGAGGATATTAAGGATTTTCTAAAGGGTACATTACTTGAAAAGGGGCCTATTTTAAAAGTATCAGCAGTAAAAAATCAGGGAATGGCTGAACTCCTAAATGAAATCCAGAAACTGGCAGTTGCTGATCCAGATCAAAAAAGTAGGGAAGGTCAATTAAGATTGCCGGTTGATAGATCCTTTATTCTATCTGGGTTTGGTACAGTCGTTACTGGCACCCTTTGGTCAGGAGAAGTCAAGGTTGGTGATATTGTAGAAATCCAACCTACTGGCAAAAAATCTAGGGTCAGGGGAATACAAGTCCATGGTGAACAACAACAGGTTGCTAAACCTGGACAAAGAGTGGCTCTAAATCTTGCTGATGTAGAAGTAGATGAAGTGCCAAGGGGAAGTTCAGTAGTCTTAGCGGGAACATATGCACCGTCCTATAAGTTGGATGCTAAGTTAAAGCTGATTGAAGACTCTCCTAAGCCCTTAAAACAAAGGCAGCGGGTGAGGGTTCACCTTGGTACATCTGAAAAACTTGCCAGGGTTAACCTTTTAAACGGTGATGAATTAGCTCCTGGGGAAGAAATGTATGTTCAATTACAAATGGAAGATCCAATTATTGCCCAAAGGGGTGACCATTTTGTTATTCGTAGCTATTCACCAATGTTTACTATTGGTGGAGGTACAATACTGGAGCCTTATGGGGAGAAGCTTAAAAGATTTAACGAAGACGCCATCGAAACATTACAGATAAAAGAAGAAAGTAATCCAGAGGATTTAATCAACTATATTTTGGAGAAAACAAAGGATCGGTTACTAACTATAGAAGGACTAGTAAAAGAGCTTAAAATAAATGAAAGCATAGTAGTTGATTATCTGTCTAAAATGGCAGGTATTAATATAGTTGAAGCAGATGGGAATAAGTATATAATTAGTCAAAAGGTTTTTGAAAAATGGTTAACCACTCTTTCTAATGAGTTGCATTTATATCATGAAAAGTATCCTTTAAGACAGGGTCTAGATAAAGAAGAAGTACGGTCAAAGATTTTTGCAGGCTTTAATATTAAGGAATTTAATGTTTTACTGGGTGCATGGCAAAAAGAAGGCAATCTAAAAATAACAGGCTCTTTTATACACCTGCCTGATTTCGTATCAGCGTTAGATGAAAAGACAAGGCAAAGTATTGCAACTATTGAAGAAGAATTTGTAAAGAAAGGCTTTCAATCTCCAACTTTTGAGGAAGCTACTCAAGGAGTAAAGGCATCTAAAGCTGAAAAAGAAGAATTTCTTAAATATTTGGTTGCTAATGGCATTTTGGTAAAAGTAGCAGAAAACATGTATTTCCATATACAGACTATAGAGAAGGCAAAAAACATGTTAAAACAAGGCTTTGCAAAAAAAGACGCAATGGCATTAAGTGATATTAGGGACCTATTCGATAGTTCAAGAAAATATGTCTTACCAATACTAGAGTATTTTGATGGACAAAAGTTTACAAAAAGAGTTGAAGATAAAAGAGTTTTATTTAAAAAGGATTAACATTCTCCTGTTTATGTGCCATATCTATAGCAGAATCATAGCGGTATTGAAAAAGGGAATAATTTAAGTTATAATGTAAACTCTGAGGGAGCGGATTTGGTCTGGTGGCTGGCCTGGACTTCAAATCCAGTGGGACGTAGCGATCCTGCGTTCGGTAGGTTCGATTCCTACACGCTCCCGCCATTGATATATAAGGTTCTTTTATTTTCAAGCATATCAGGATACAATAACCTTTATTAATATAATCACTATATGACATTAGTTTGACATTCTTTAGAATAAAAAAACCAGGAGTTACAGTAAACAGCTCCTGAGTATAGTAATATGCATTTTAGACTGGAAGCTAACAGGTTGCCAATTTTATCTGTAGCTTTCTTTTTCATTTTAGGGCAATAGAAAACCTGTAGAATGCATTATGCCTTTCTTCTAATAAAGTCGTTGTTTTAAAGGGGCTGCCTCTTTATTTAATAATGCACCCACATTAACACAATGAGCTTCTGCTAATCTAGAAACATAACTGGTAAAACTCTCAACATCAGGTGTATTCAACCCTATCGGCTCTATATTGTATAATCTACTACGAATGGGGATATCAGCCATTTATTCTTCTCCTAATAAATCTACTTTTTATATAATTACCAATATCATCAAGCAATATTAACTAGAGTTATCAAAATATGGCAAAAATCTAGATATACATAGAGGACATACAGCATAAATAAAGAATTAATAAATGTCGTAGGAAGTTAGATCATCCATAGAAAGTCTTATTAAAATATATTGGAGTTCTTTTACAGATGAACATATTAGCTATATGGGAGAGTGTATAAATGACAAAATTAACTTCGCAACAACTAGAATCAACTCTATGGAAAGCTGCTGATATTTTACGGGGTGAGCTTAATGCAGCAGAGTACAAAGATTACATATTTGGCATCTTGTTTCTAAAGAGACTTAATGATGAATTTGAACTAGAAAGTGCTAAAAAAAGAGAAGAATTTTTAGCCCAAGGAATGGATAAGGAAGAAGTTAATATTATACTAGATGATGCTTCAGTCTATGATACATTTTATGTTCCTGCAAGGGCACGATGGGATAAGCTTAAAAACCTTACCCTTAACATTGGACCTGAGTTAGACAAGGCTTTTAAAGCTATTGAAGATGAACCTAAGAATTCAGAATTAATCGGTGTCCTTACTACTGCTAGTTATAATGACAAAGAGAAAGTATCGGATAAGAAGCTATCTCAACTCCTATTACTTTTTAACACAATAAATATTGCTAGTGAAAACCTAGTGAATGATGATGTGCTAGGTGATGCCTATGAATACTTAATTAAGCAGTTTGCAGACGAAGGTGGTAAAAAAGGTGGAGAGTTCTATACTCCACAGACTGTTGTAAAAGCCTTAGTAAGAATCTTAAAGCCTCAAGAAGGAGATAGACTTTACGACCCTACAATCGGCAGCGGCTCATTTATGATACAAAGTCTTAAGTATATTAATGAAACAGGAGGCAATTGGAAGAATGTCTCTCTATTTGGTCAAGAGATTAACTTAAGTACCTGGGCTATATGTAAGATGAATATGCTCTTCCACAATGCCAAGGGTGCAGATATTAAAAAAGGGGATACCATTAGGAACCCAATGCATAGAGAAGGTGGAGTTTTAAAAACCTTTGATAAGATAATGGCAAACCCACCATTTTCACTTAAAAACTGGGGTTCTGAGGAAGCCCAGTCAGACCCCTATCATCGATTTCCCTATGGAGTGCCACCTAAGTCTTATGGAGATTTAGGATTTGTATGTCACATGGTAGCGAGTCTAAATAGTAGAGGCGAAATGGGCACAGTAGTACCCCATGGTGTTTTATTTAGGGGAGGGGCAGAAGGTAACATTAGAAAAGGATTTATCAAAGATGATTTAATAGAAGCTGTCATTGGGTTACCCAGTAATATTTTCTATGGTACAAGTATCCCAGCAGCTTTGTTGATTATAAATAAAAACAAGCCAGTACAAAGAAAAGGCAAAATACTATTTATTGATGCAAGTGCTGGCTTTGCTAAGAATGGCAACAAGAATATACTACGGGATGAAGATACAGATATAATAGTTAAGGCTTTTGATGATTTTAAAGATGTAGATAAATATTCTAGGATTGTTGATTTAGATAATATTAAAGAAAATGACTATAACCTGAATATCAGTCGTTATGTTGATACCTCTGTAGAAGAGGAAGAGGTTGATATTGCTGGTGTAATTGATGAGATAAAAGAGTTAAAAGCTCAAGCATTAGAAACTGAGAGACAATTAAATAAATATCTAAAAGAACTAGGATTTGATGAAATATAAGCAGAATAGGGTGATGGTATGAGAGAAGGATATAAGATGACAGAATTTGGAGAGATACCTGAGGAATGGGTAGTTTATAGATTAGGTGATATTGTCGAGAAGATTGTAGGAGGTGGGACACCATCAAGGAAGGTTGCAGAATATTATCAAGGTGATATTCCATGGGCAACTGTGAAAGATTTGGACAATAGGTTTTATAAAAGCAATACAGTTGAACACATAACTACAGAGGCTGTTAATAATAGCGCTACAAATGTAATTAATGAAAGCAAAATTATTATTGCTACTAGAATGGGTTTGGGAAGAGGCTTTATTAATAAAGTTCCAATGGCAATAAATCAAGACTTGAAAGCTCTATATAATAAGGCCTTTATAGATATAAAGTATTTGCTTTATTGGTATTTGCTTAAAGCTGAATTAATACAAGGAATTGGTAAAGGCTCTACCGTTAAAGGAATTACCTTAAATGACCTTAAAGCCTTATTATTACCTATCCCAGCAAAAGAGGAGCAACAAAAAATTGCCTCCATCCTCTCAACAGTAGATGAACACATTGACCAAACAGATAAACTTATAGAAAAGTCAAAAGAACTGAAAAAAGGTCTAATGCAAAAACTGCTGACCAAAGGCATTGGGCATACAGAGTTAAAAATGACTGAGTTAGGGGAGATACCGAAGGAATGGAGTATTAGTAAGCTTAGAGAATTGGGCTTTACCTATAATGGATTGACAGGAAAAAACGGAGATGATTTTGGTGAAGGGAAACCGTATATACCGTATAAAAATGTTTTTAACAACCTGAGAATAGATTTGGATTATCTAGACCATGTTAGAATAGATAAAAAAGAAAATCAAAACAAAGTTAAATATGGTGATGTAATATTTACAACATCATCTGAAACACCTGAAGATGTTGGGATGAGTTCAGTACTTTTAAATAAAACTGGTGAATTATATTTGAACAGTTTTTGTTTTGGATATAGACTAAATAGTTTAAAACTTGTTTTACCAGATTTTGTTTGTTATTTATTAAGAGGATATCGATTTAGGAAGATAATCTCAAAGCTAGCACAAGGTTCTACAAGATATAATTTGTCTAAAAATAGTGTTTTAAATATATCCATTCCTATTCCAGGTGTAGAAGAACAGCAAAAAATCGCTTCCATCCTATCATCTGTTGATGAAAAACTTGACCAGTACGATTCCAAAAAACAAAAGCTTCAAGACCTTAAAAAAGGTTTAATGCAAAAGCTTCTTACAGGAAAAATTAGAGTGAAAGTTTCATAGGGGGAGGATATAATGACTATTGGCTTTTTAGGCAATGAAGAAACCTTGGTAGAACTGCCAGCCATAGACTACTTGCAAAACAAATTAGGATATACCTTTATTCAAGGAGACAAGCTTACTCCTGAAGCTGGTGAGAGAGACAGCCATACCGAAGTGGTTTTGGTAAAGCGTCTTAAAGTTGCCATAAAACGCCTTAACCCCTGGCTAAATGAACCTAATCTTAACAAAATAGTAAGATATTTAACACGTCCAGAAAGCCTAGGAGCTACACTACTTGAGATTAACGAAAAGATTTATGATGCAATAGTAAACCTATCCTATGCTGTGGATCAAGACTTAAATGGCAGCGGTCAAAAAAAGTTTCATACTGTAAAATTCGTTGATTGGGACAAACCCTCTAATAACGAGTTCTTAGTTACCAGGCAGTTTAAAATACAAGGCCCTAACGAAAAAATAATCCCTGACATTATAATATTTATCAACGGTATCCCAGTAGTAGTTTTAGAATGCAAATCTCCTTTCGTAGAAAAGAGCAAGAATGAAAACATAGGTAAAAAGGATGCCTATGAACAATTAAGCAGATACATGGATGAAAGAGATGCCACAAAGATAGAAGGAGCACCAAGGCTCTTTTACACCAACTTCTTTACAGGCATATTAAATAAATATAGAGCCTATCTTGGAACAATAAGCTCTAAATACAGCCATTATTTACAATGGAAAGACCCCTATCCATTTAAGAAAGAACAAATAGAAAATGTAGAAGATAACGGACAAAACATTTTCCTCCAGGGACTATTAGAAAAAAACAACCTCCTGGATGTTATGAGAAACTTCATACTCTATGAAACAGAAAATACCATTAGAATTAAGAAAATATGCCGTTACCAGCAGTATAGAGCTGTTAATAAAGCATTACAAAGACTGGTAACAGGCAAAGATGCTAAAACCCGTGGTGGAGTTATCTGGCATACCCAAGGAAGTGGTAAGAGCTTAACCATGGTCTTTTTAGCAAAAAAAATACGCAGAATTCCTGAGCTTTCTGATGCAACCATAGTCATTGTTACAGACCGTGTTGACTTAGATAAACAGATATTTAACACATTCTTAAGGACCCTATCTACTATAACCGCACCAGTAAGAGCAGAAACAGTAAATGAAATGAAACAACTGTTATCACAAGCTCAACCTCAAATTATCATGACTACCATACATAAGTTCCAAACAGAAAAAGAAGAAAAGGAAGTACTAAAGGATGCAAGGCAAGTATCAAGCTTATTTTATGAAAAAGAATTTCCAGTACTAACTACTAAATCTAATGTAATAGTTCTAACAGATGAAGCCCATCGCAGTCAGTACAAAGGCATGGCTAAAAATATGCGAGATGGTCTTCCCAATGCTGCCTTTTTAGGCTTTACAGGTACACCTATAGAAAAAGAAGATAAATCCACCCCTAGAACCTTTGGGGAGTATATTGATAAATATACCATTCAACAAGCTGTAGAAGATGGAGCTACTGTTAGGATAGTATATGAAGGAAGAAAACCAGAGCTTCAAATTAAGGGAGAAACCTTAGAAGAATTATTTGAACAAGCCTTTGAAGATAAATCAGAGGAAGAAAAAGAAGCTATTAAACAAAAGTATATCACCAAAAAGGTTATAGTAGAAGCTGATGATAGAATTGACGATATAGCCAAGGATATGCTAGAGCATTATAAAGAATGGATTTATCCCAATGGATTTAAAGCCCAAGTAGTCTGTGTCTCCAGAGAAGCCTGTGTTAAATACTATAATGCCCTGAATGAGCACATGAAGGATATGCTAGGGTTAGAATTAGAGGCTAAAATCATCTTTTCAGGAAATTTAAATGATAAACAACATTTGAAAGACCACTTTACTACTAAAGCGGAACAGGAAAACATTATCAAAAACTTCTTACAGCCTATTGAGAAGGATAAGCTGAGCTTTTTGATAGTTAAGGATATGCTCTTAACTGGCTTTGATGCTCCCATTGAACAGGTCATGTATCTAGATAGACCCTTAAAGGAGCATAACCTACTTCAAGCTATAGCCAGAGTAAATAGAACCTATGGTGAAAAGAAAAAATGTGGCTATATAGTAGACTATTACGGTATCTCTAACTTTTTAGAAGAAGCCTTAGCTGTATTTGATAAAGAAGAACTAGGACAACCCATGGAATCTATGGATAGTATATATAAACTGATGCTTTCCTATCGAGAAGCTGTAATGACCATCTTTAACGGCACAGATAAAAATGATTTAGATGCTCTGGTTAGAAAACTTGAGCCTGAGGATAAAAGAGCCGAGTTTGAAATGGGCTACAGAAGGTTTGCAGGAACTATAGAACAACTAATGCCTGGTCATGTCACACAAAAGGACTTAAATGACTTAAAGTGGCTTTCATATCTTAGGGCAGCATCCAAAGCTCGCTTTGAACCTGAAAAAGAATTGGATATTGCTGATTGCGGTGAAAAGGTAAAAAACTTAATAGCCACTCACCTGGAATCCTTAGGAGTACAACAATGGATAAAGCCTACTACCCTTTTTGATGCTGACTTCCAGCAAAAAGTTAACAGCTTAAAAACTGATGAAGCCATTGCTTCTTCCATGGAACACACAGTAAAAAAGCATATCAATGTTAAAATAGATGATAACCCAGTTTACTATACTAGCCTACTAGAAAAGCTTCAGCAAATC
The DNA here is from genome assembly GCA_001515945.1 of Desulfitibacter sp. BRH_c19. Classification (NCBI taxonomy): domain Bacteria; kingdom Bacillati; phylum Bacillota; class Clostridia; order Neomoorellales; family Desulfitibacteraceae; genus Desulfitibacter; species Desulfitibacter sp. BRH_c19. The sequence continues at coordinate 93,656 of LOER01000047.1, read as the reverse complement.
TTAGACGATACAAAGAATAATTGGATAGAAAGAAAGAAAAGATTAGAGGAATTTATAAAAAATGACGTTCAAAAAGGAGAACAACAAGAAGCAGAAGCTTTAGGGTTATCAAAAGAAGAATTTGCCTTTTTTGAAGTAGTTAAGGTTAACCTAATTGAACCTGAAGAAACTGGCAAAGTTAAAGAAGCAAAAGCCTTATATATTAATCAAGGTGTACTTGATTTAGCAAAAGACATTGCCAAAAATGTAGCTGAAATAGTTAAAAGCAACTTTGTAATTGACTGGACAACTAATACTACAAAAACAGCAGATATAGAACGAGCCATTTATTTAATGCTTACTACTAAATATTTTAAGCAGATTAAGATGGATATTAGAAAAAGAATGGTTCAGCCTTTATTACAATTAGCAAAAAAACATTACTCAAGTATAGATTAGAGGGATTATTAATGCAACTAAGCTTTCAATATGGAACAAGAAATATAGAGTTTACTGTGACATATTCAAACCGAAAGACTATACAAATAACTGTTGAACCACCAGATATTGTTAAAGTAACAGCTCCTATGGATACTCCTAAGGATGCAATATTAGAAAAGGTTAAAAGCAAGGCTTCCTGGATAGTTCAGAAACTATTTGCCTTTAAGGACATGGAATTTATGATTAGTAGTAAGGAATTTGTTAATGGAGAGTCTTTTCTTTACCTTGGCAGGAATTATTCTTTGAACATTAATCTAAATGGGCAATTAAAAAGGTCTGAGGTAAAGCTTTACCAGGGTAAATTTATTGTTGAAACTCCAACCAAAGATGAAATGGCAATAAGAAAAGCTATGGAACAGTGGTATCGGCAAAAAGCCGAAGAGAAGGTTAACGAACGTGTTGAATATTACCAGCACTATTTTAAGATAAAACCCAAAAAGGTTAGCATAAAGGAGCAAAAGAAGAGATGGGGCAGCTGTACAGGGGATAACCACCTTTTATTTAACTGGCGTATTATAATGGCTCCTTCTCCAGTACTAGACTATATTGTGGTACATGAGCTGTGCCATATGAGCTATAAAAATCACTCAAGGGAATACTGGGATATGTTGTCTTCCATAATACCTGATTATGAAAAAAGAAAAGAATGGTTGAGAAATTATGGTGTAAGGATTGGTTTTTAGAATTAATTATTTTTATCTAAGGACAAATTAGTGGTAGAGTAACATCTTTTGTGTAAATGGAAATTTCACATTGATTTTTCTCTTAATTGAAAATACCAGTATTTAGTATTAGATTGTCTAAACTAGTTAATACTATACATGACTCTTACCTACCAGGAGGATAGGGCAATGCTGGAGAGCAACCTGAGCGCCTAGTAGGGTTCTGTAAAGAGGTAAAATGGGGAGCATTTGGCTGTTCCCCATCTTTGATTTATTCTACCTCTTGGAGAACTAAAGCGATTAACTCATAGGTTTAAGTTTTAAAGCTATATTGCCAGCTCAGGCTTTAATCTATCCTCAAAATAAATAGCAAACTGGGATATTGCTGTTTTCCATTGCCTAATGGGTGCAGTCCATTTCTTAGAAGCATCCATGGTTCCTAGGTATATCATTTTTATTAAAGCCTCGTCAGTCGGGAATATAGTTTTAGTCTTAGTTATTTTCCTTAGTTGTCTATGATACCCCTCGATGATGTTGGTAGTATAAATGGCTTTTCTAAGGTCATATGGGTATTTAAAGTAATTGGTTAATTCTACCCAGTTACTCTCCCAAGATCTAATTATGACGGGATACTTCTTACCCCATTTTTCTTTAAACATCTCAAATGCAAGCTCAGCTTCTTCAATGGTAAGAGCTTGATAAACTTTCTTCAAATCAAACATTAACTCTTTTTGTTCTTTATGTGGTACATATCTCAAGGAGCTTCTTATTTGATGAATAACACACAACTGAATTTCTGTCCTTGGAAAAACAGTATTAATGGCTTCTGAAAAGCCTGAGAGTCCATCTTTACAGGCTATTAAGATGTCTTCTACACCTCTATTTTTTATGTCATTACATACACCTAACCAAAAGCTTGCACTTTCATTTTCACCAATCCAAATGCCCAGTATATCCTTTATTCCTGCCAAGTTAATGCCAAGTACACTATATGCAGCCTTATTAATTATTCTGTTTTCCTTGCGTACCTTAAAGTGAATTGCATCAAGGAACACTACAGGATATACCCGATCTAATGGGCGTGATTGCCATTCAGATACCAGGGGTAATATTTTGTCAGTTACTCTGCTTACTGTAGATGGGGATACTTCAATGCCATAAATGTCTTTCATGCTATCTTCTATATCACGAGTAGACATACCCTTAGCATACATGGCTATAATCTGATCTTCTAACTGGTTTGAGGTTGTTTCATACTGTTTAACTATCTGCGGTTCAAAAGAGGCATTTCTGTCTCTTGGTATTTCTATTTCTGTATTGCCAAATCTAGTTTTAATTGTCTTTTTAGAAGCACCATTACGACTATTACCAGAGTTATTACCTTCGGCACTATGCTTTGGATAGCCTAAATGCTCATCCATTTCTGCCTCAAATATTTCCTGTAATGTGTCTTTGAAAAGACCTTTTAACATTTCCTGTACATCTTCTACAGTACGACAGTTTCTTGCTAATTCTTTTATTGTCTTGTTTTGTAAGTCTTGCATAAATGGACCATCTCCTTTTAATGGTATTTTTATCCATTTACACAAAACTTAATACATTCTCAAAAGTTTGGATATTAGTGAAAGATCCTCATATAATAGACTGATTTATACTCAATTTTGTTGATTTTCATGATTTTTTCTTAAATAGGAAAAATAAATCTTATTTCAATGGTATGCATCCGCTAACAAATATCCTGCTAAACCAATTACTACATCTATTTTACATACTTTACTATGCGTATAGAGTTTTCCTACCAAACTGAAACATATATTTTTTAAGGCCACCTTAGTTTTTAAGATGCGTCGCTTATGTCGCATTCTGTCGAAGGATTTTTCAAGGACTTTATCCTTATGTGGAGAATTGTGGAATAAAGCAAGGAGATAATTGTAAAAAAAGTAGTTGTTATACCTTAAATACAAAAATATACAATACTAGAAGGTTTTTTAGATTATATAGTTGATTAGTAAGTATCCTTAATCAAACAGTAAAACTGAAATAGCGAGGTTATCCAACTATGAACTACCCTGTGTTGGTTCTTTCAAGTGGTGGAATTGATTCAACTGCGGTTATTAAGTTTTATTTGAATCAAAGTTTTGAAGTCTCTACACTTTTTGTGGATTATGGACAATTATCTTTAAAAAATGAGGAGAAGGCTGTAACTAAGGTATGTGAGTATTATAATGTTCCATTGAAAAAAATTGGTTTCTTTGGTTTTAAGAAAAAAACAGATGGTTTCATTCTAGGTAGAAATGCATTACTGCTACACATTGCTTTAATGGAGTTTAAGCAACCCAAAGGACTTATAGGTATTGGCATCCATTCAAGCACTAGCTATGTTGATTGTTCTAATGAATTTGTAAACATAATGCAAGCTTCATTTGACCTATATACTAATGGTTGCATTTCAATTGGTGCTCCTTTTCTAAATTGGGGCAAGAAAGAAATCTGTGAATATTGTGTAAATAATCAAGTTCCATTAAATTTAACTTATAGTTGTGAATTAGGCCTTGATCAGCCATGTGGTAGATGTTTATCTTGTAGAGATTTGGAGGTTATTTATAAAGATGATAGCTAGAAGTACAGAATTAAAATTACCGTCGGGAATGACCATTAAAACCCCTATACTAGTTCCATCATTTTCTAGTAAAGGTTTTCGAGCAAACAAACATGGATTATCTGAAGTAAATCAACCTTTAAAAACGACTTCAGAGGTATTAACTGAGTCCATGTTAGTTAGTGCTTATGACTTGTATTATAAACACCTTATTGTTGAGACATATCCAACCGACCTTGTGATTGTTGATAGTGGAGGATATGAAACTGGGGAAAGCCATGACTTTTCTTCAGTATGGCGTCATAATTATGAAGTTAGGGATTGGACAGAGGAAAATCTTCATGAAGTTTTATCCAGCTTTCCTAAGCATATTGATACAGTTATTGTAAACTTTGACCATGGAGCATTAAGAAGACCGATAACGGATCAAATTCAATCAGCAAAAGAATTCTTTTCTTGTTATCCAGATAGAATTTATGATTTTATTATAAAGCCTGAGACTGAAAATCAACAGTACATACAGATGAAAGATATCCTTAAGAACATTAAAAACTTATCGGGATTCCATATTATAGGGGTAACAGAAAAAGAGTTAGGAAACTCATTATTGAAGCGGATGGTGAACATTGCTTCAATACGAAGGGAACTAGATAAAGAGGGTTTGAATTCTCCCATACATGTTTTTGGGAGTCTTGACCCCATTACTTCATGTCTATATTTTCTTGCGGGCGCAGAAATTTTTGATGGGCTGACCTGGTTAAGATATTCTTACTTAAATGGGAATGCGATATATAATCAGAATTTTGGAGCGATTGCTGTGGGGATACAAGCTAGGGATGATAAGGTATTAGCAAAGGCAATAGTAGATAATATCTATTATCTGCAAAATCTACAGCTCCAGATGAAGAATTTTTTGAATGAAGAGAACTTTAATGTGTTTAAATTTAATGAAGATTTTTTTAAAGAGGCCTACGAATCACTTAGTGCTGAATTAGGAGGTATGGTCTAATGGGAGGGTCAGGCGGAGGATTTTTTGGAGGAAGCTCTAACCCTGAAGATTTAATTCAAAAGTTAAGAAAAGAGGAAGAAACTGCTCAAGATCAAGCATTTGAAACTTCGGTTAATGAAATTATTAGTCAGTTATTAACGAATTATAATGATAGAGACAGAGAAACAATTGATATTCACCTGGAGACGATAAAAACAGCATTGGAAAAATATATTTACGGTACTGTGGACTTGATATTTGGTGGTTCCGTTCAAAAACATACTTATGTGGATGGAATTAGTGATATAGACACTTTAGTTCTATTGAATAATACTGAACTGGAAGGATTATCCCCTACACAAGTAAAACAATACTTCATAGATAGACTAAAAGAGAGATTGCCTCAAACCAAGATTACTGCTGGCAAGTTAGCGGTAACTATAAAATTTAGTGATGCGGAAATCCAGATTTTACCTGCAGCAAAGTATAGAGATGGCTTTAAAATACCCAGCCCAAACGGAGAAGAATGGTCATATATAAAACCTAGGGCTTTTGCTAGAAAGCTATCTGAAGTGAATAGTGCTAACAATTCTAAGGTTGTGCCAACAATAAAAATAATAAAATCAATTATTTCTTACTTGCCTGAAAACAGGAGGCTATCTGGTTACCATACTGAGGCACTTTCTATAGAAGTTTTCAAAAACTATCAAGAAGAAAAGTCACTTAAAAAGATGCTTAAATATTTTTTTAATGAAGCACCTAAGCACGTTGTAAAACCGATAAGAGACAAAACGGGACAATCTATTCATGTTGATGATTATCTTGGTGGTGAAAAAAGTCTGCCACGATTGCTTATTGCCGACACGCTAGCTAGAATAGGCCGCCGTATGAAAAACGCTGATGGATCCAAATCATACGAAAAATGGTGTGATATACTTGGAAAATAGTTACAGAGATGATATTAAACGTCATTTCAAAGTTATTGATATGATGTTAACAGCCCATTCCGTGCTAAGGGATAAAAACAATATATACTCTAAAATATCGGATGTATTGCTATTTATTTTTGCAGTTATACTTAATTCTGTAGTACTAATTGATGTGTTTAATTTACTGCAGATAGATGATAAAATAGTTTCTATTCTAATTGGGGGTAGCTCGGTTTTTTTACTTATACTTTCTCTAGTATCATTGCTAATGGGATGGAAGGAAAAAGCTTTGAAACATAATCATGCTACTATATTATTATCTGATTTAAAGTTACGTTGCAGAGAGCTTAGGATTGAACCAGATCCATCACTAGAGTATATCAAAAGAGAAATTGATTTATATAATAATTGTTTAAATAGTCTGCCGATTAAAATACCAGAGAGAGAGTTTTTAAAATTAAAAGCTTATCATCAAAGAAAGATAATGTTAAGTAAAAAAATAAGTCAATACCCTGGAAGCTCTATATTTCTAATAAGAATAGTATTATGGTTTGAAGGCAACTTAGAGCTGTTAAAATGTTTTAAAGAAAGAGGTGGAGGTGATTAGTAATAAAAATAATATTTTTGAAAAAATGCTTTATTATTATATGGAAGCTAAATGGGAAATAATTGAGCAAGGTTTCCACCCAGAAATAGACTGGCAAGAGGAAATTATTTTTGAAGAAGTTACTGAGACCGACTTTATTCGGGAAGCTGCTTGGGTAATTCTTTCTAGTGGTATGCGGGAAACAGTTATTAGAGGTAAATTTGAAAAGATTTCTAAGGCTTTTTTTAATTGGGCTAGTGCTGAAATAATACATCATAATTCTAGTGATTGTAGAAAACGTGCATTACAAGTTTTTCGCAATACAAAAAAGATAGATGCAATTATAAAAATTGCATCACATGTATATTTTGAAGAATTTGAAACAGTTAAAAGTATTCTGTTGCAAGAAAAAACAATATATTTAAGGAGGTTTCCTTTTCTTGGCCCTGCAACTTCATATCATTTAGCAAAGAACATCGGGCTTCCAGTCGCCAAGCCTGATAGGCATTTATGTAGAATTGCTGAAGCAACTGGTTTTGAAACACCAAATGAGTTATGTAACGAAATTGCTCAAGCTCTTGGGGAAAACATTTCTGTAGTTGATTTAGTTCTCTGGCGATTTGCGACTATAAATAAGAATTATATTGAATTTTTTACAAGAGAATACTGCAAGGAATATCAGTTGTTAAAGGTTTAGCAAAGGAGTCGAACTTGTGATAAAAAAGATTAAACTTATACTCTCGATTTCAGCACTAGCTTTTATATTATTGAATATGTTTTATCTTCTTGTAGTAAATAGAGCCGAAATAATAATAACTCTCCTAAACAAGTTTAATGTACCACCTTTTCCAAAGCTATTAATTACGACAATTATTATATTAATAGTTGTTTATGGTGTTGGGAAATTACTTATTTATATCTATATGGTGCGACTAGAAATGCTTCGTGAAAAATACCAAGAGGACATAAATAAATAAAAATTATTTTTGATGTGGTATTTTAATAAATACCAACAATAAAGGGTTTTTTAGGGTATTCCAATTTATTGATCTATAGCCAAATTACTCCGAATAAATATACGTCATTTGCTGTCATTATGTGCAGAACTCTCGGCAACTTTATGCTTCCAAAATGAACTTTCGGAAAACATATGGTTCCAAAAAGCTAAAAAGCCAACGTAAAAGTGGGCTTTTTTGGTGTATTTTCGGCAAAGTTATGGTTCCAGGCGTGGCAAACTTATGGGTTAAGTCACAAACCTCTCCTGGTTTTGGAGGGGTTATTTTTTCAGCAAATAAGTCATTTATCATATTAGAAGCTTCTTCTTGCATCCCAGGCGTGAGATGGCTGTACAAATCTAACGTTATTCCAATAGTCTAGTGCCCTAACCTTTCTTGAATAACTTTGGGATTGATGCCTTTTTTGAGGAGCAAACTGGCATGCGAATGTCAATATCATGTAGTCTAGCTTTTGGTAATTTTGCTTGCTCTAAAATTGTTTGAAACCATCTAGTTAAGTTCTTTGGCTCAATCATTGTTCCATCTGGATGACAGAACAAAAGATTGTTGTCCTGATTTAAGCTCATGGTTTATATAACCATGGGTTTTATTTTAAAGTAAATTTCAACATTTTTATAAAAAATGGTTGATAATCCTTAGATTAATTAAATCATTGGGATGAATCTTCAAAAGAAGAAAGAGTTGATTCAACAAATGCAATAATTTTTGCAAATTACATGACGCATTATATGATCATGGTTTTATATCTTTGACTAATAATTATGAAATTATATACTTCCAAAGTTTTTAATTTTGTAAGCCAAGGTGTTTTAACAAATTTAGTTTTTAGACACCCAAGGCGTGATTCCCCAAATCCCGTCTATCTGCTGCACATAGTGAAAACATTTATTAACTCTGGGGTAGCCAGTAAATATTATCTAGTTTGAGATTTATGATGTTCCGCTGCAAGTAAATCTTCCATGGAGCAACATAGGAACTACGGGAGGATACAAGCAAGGGCACTAATTAGTTGGCTGGAGAAAAAATCCAGTAACGATTAGAGTAAAAGTTTCATAGGGGGACAATATATAATGACTCTTGGCTTTTTAGGAAATGAAGAAACCTTGGTAGAACTCCAGCCATAGACTACCTACAAAAAAATAGGATATACCTTTATTCAGGGAGATAAACTGAATCCTGAAACTGGTGAGAGAGAAAGTTTACTGAAGTTATTTTGGTAAAGCGTCTTAAAAATGCCCTAAAAGGCCTAAAGCCCTGGTTTAGTGAAGCTAATCTTAACAAAGTAGTCAGATACCTAACACTCCCAGAAAGCTTGGGACCAACATTGCTTGAAATCAATGAAAAGATATATGATGGAATAGTAAACTTATCCTATGCCGTGGATCAGGGCTTAGATGGCAATACTTTAAAGTTTATTGACTGGGATAACTCTCAGGCATAAAGCACTAAATTTAGCAGGGATTAATGTAGTCATTAATTATAGGGGGCAGGTAATTTTTCAATATATTGCATCCTTATTAGGTAATATGCCTATCCAGATGCTCATCAATTTTTTTGGGGTCTCCTTCATGAAGTAGTTGTAAATAACTATAATGTTCTTTAACCACATTATAAAAGCTTTCATGTTTTATTCCTTGGTACAAAAAGCGAGAATGGATTTTCCCTACAATACTATTCCAAATGGGTAATAAGCCAGGACCTCCTGCTTTTTGAACAAGAAACTGGTGGAACTTTAAATCTTGTTCTGACATAAGGTCGAGGTCATCATTGGAACTGGCTTTCTCCATATCTACAATGATTGTGTGTAAATAATCAAAATCTTGTTTAGTGAAATTTACGTGCGCTCTTTTTGCAGCATAGGATTCTACTATGCGTCTAATGGGTACAAATACTTGATCCACCTCTTCATTAGAGATTTCAGTTACTACAGTTTCCCTATATGGATGTGAGAAAACTAGCCCTTCCTGCTCCAATTGCCTAAAAGCCTCTCTAATGGGTCCACGGCTTATTCCCATCTGTTCCGAGATGTCTGCTTCTCTAATTCTATCCCCTGGTTTTATGTTGCCTTTAATAATGGCTTCTCTAATAGATTCATATGCAACTTCTCTTAAGGATTGGCTAGATTTCTTTTCAAATCTAAATTCAACGCTCATAATATCGCCCCTATAAATGTCATTATTAGTATTTTACAACATTTTAGAAAAAAGTCAATTGTTAACAATTAAATTGTTGACAATTGACAATGAAGTATAGTATATTTTAGTCAAAGTGTAGATGCTTTATAATAGCTATAAGGAGGGGCTGTTTAACATTATTATTACAATAATCTGAAAATACATACAACTAGAACGGAGGAGATACTAATGAAAATAACTAAGGTTGAAGCTATTCCGGTAAGACAAACGAACGAGGTAAAATTAATAAATGATAGTGCTCAGGATGGGATTATAATTAGAATACATACAGATGAAGGTATAGTTGGTTATGGTGAGGTGGACTCAGCACCCTGGGTAGTCAAAGCAATTATTGATTCACCTATTTCACATCGGATTTGTTGTGGGTTAGGTGAAGTAATTATAGGCGAGGATCCATTTCAAGTTGAAAAAATATGGGAAAAGATGTACCTTGCAAGTACATTCTATGGACGACGTGGTGTTGCCATACATGCAATGAGTGGTATTGATATAGCATTATGGGATATAGTTGGGAAGGCTTTAAATAAACCAATATACCAAATATTAGGTGGAAGTTACAGGACTAATATTCGTGCATATGGAAGTACTTTGATGCCGTATACCCCCGAGGAAGCATATGAAGAAACTCAAAAGTGGTGTTCTGAAGGATTTACAGCCTTAAAACTTGGGTGGGGGGGATTTGAACAAGGTTCTAGGGAAATTGTAAAGTTAGTGGAAGTGGCAAGAAAGGCAGCAGGGCCAGTTATTGATTTAATGTTTGATTTAGGTTTTATACCCTCGCCAGATAATCCTATTGATGCTGTTTCAAGGATTCTATTGGCTAATGAAATAAGAGAATTCAATCCTTATTGGATTGAAGAGCCTTTATTTCCAGATGATTTAGATGGTTATCGCAAATTAGCTGATGCAGTAGATACTCGTATAGCGTGTGGCGAAAATGAAACCACGAGGTACGGTTTTAGACAGTTAATAGAGATTGCGGGTGTTGATATAGTTCAACCAGACGTTACCCGCTGTGGTGGCCTTACGGAAGCAAAAAAAATAGCACAATTAGCTCAGACACACCATATTACGTGTGTACCACATGCTTGGAGTAGTGGAATAGTCATAGCTGCATCTCTACACTTAATAGCCTCCATTCCAAACGGTTGTTTACTAGAATATTGTACATGGGACACTCCTATCAGAAAAGAATTGTTAGTAGAAGACATAGTAGTTAAAGACGGATATGCTATGGTTCCCCAAAAACCTGGGTTAGGAATTGAGATAAATGATAAAGCAATTGAAAAATATCGCTGTGACAAATAACAGGGGAATTATCAGATTATTGTGCACCTTTAAGGTGTTAATAATATTAATTTAAAAGGAGTTGTTATTAATGAAAAAGAGATATCTAGGTTTATTGCTCGTATTCTGTTTGGCAATAATTATGACTATTTCAGGATGTGGTTTAGAAAAAAGTGTTAATCAAAACTCTGAACCTGATTCCCCGGAAGCAGAAGAAACGACGTCAGAGAATTCAACAAATAAAGAATCTAGTTTTAAAGACGTCAAAGCTGACTATACACTAAAGTTATCATTGCAGGATCCAGCTACAAACAATAGCGAAATGATTGCAGCAAATATTTTTAAAGATTATGTAGAAGCGCAAACCAACGGCAAAGTACAAATACAAGTATATCCTGGGGCACAGTTAGGAAACGAAAGAGTAGTCTTTGAGGCCATTCAGGGTGGAGATGTTGATTTGGGTATGATTACTGATGGACCAATGGCGGGCTTTGTACCTGAAATTACCGTACTTTCACTTCCATATATTTTCAAGTCCCATCCTATTGCTTGGGAAGTATTAGATGGTCCTTTCGGCAAAGAACTTAGTGATTTAATTTTGGATGAAACCGGTGTTAGAACGGTTGGTATTGCATCTAACGGATTTAGATCTTTCTCTACTAATAAAAAGTTAATAAAGACATTAGAGGACTTTAATGGTATGAAGATACGTGTAATGGAAAATCAATTATACTTAACAATGGTAAATGCCTTGGGAGCACAAGCAGTCCCCATGGCAGGTGGTGAAGAATTGTATAGTGCATTACAACAAGGCGTAGTGGATGGACAAGAAAATCCATTAGATATTATATATCAGTTTAAGATTCATGAAGTTCAAGACTACATTACTGTCGATAACCATACTTTTAGTAGTAAATGGCTTGTGATAAATGATGAAAAATTGCAATCTATGCCTAAAGAATATCAACAAATAATCGCAGAAGCAGGGATAATATGGAAAACACACTTACAAGGACCAAAAGAAGCTGCAGCCTTAGCTGCATTCTCCCTCTTGCAGGATGAAGTTAAAGAAATTTACGTTTTACCGAATTCAGAAAAAGAAAGATTTCGTGATGCATGTCTTCCTGCTGTAATTGAATGGCTAGAAGAACAAACTGGAGAAGAATGGATAGAAAAGATTCAAAATGCTGTAAAAGATGCAGAAGAGAAGCTTTACAGCGAGTTATAACGCGACTTATTGACATGTTTTCATTCTTAACCGTGCCCTTGACAACCAAAAAGGGCACGGTTAATTTAAAAGAGTTGCATAGGGGGTAATTATGATCCTAAAAATTATTAGTGAAAAGATTAATACTGTAGTGGAAGTTATACTCTTTAGTATGTTAGTTACAATGACAATAGCAGTCTTCTTACAAATTTTGTTTCGCTATTTGCTAAATGCGCCCTTATATTGGACAGAGGAACTATCTAGGTACTTAATGATCTGGATTGTTTATCTAGGTTCTAGCGTAGGAATAAAAAGAGGGGCTCATGTAGGCTTTAGTTATTTTGTTAATTTGGTTGGACCAAAAATAGCTAATTGGTTCTATATGATGTCTTTCTTAGGCATCGCTGCATTTTGCGTTAACATTACCTACTATGGATTAATAGTTGCATTAAGAAATATGAAACAGCTAAGCCCTGCTTTGCAACTGCCTATTGGATTTGTATATATGGCCTTACCTGTGGCCGGAGTTTTATGTTTAATACAACTCATGCCATTAATTATAAATACTTACAAGAAGATAACTACTAAAAGTTTTGAAATAATGTCTTAAGGGGTGGCACAAGTGATTATCTTATTTATATCAATTGTTTTTCTATGCTTTCTTATTATAGGTACTCCAGTTTCTTTTGTTATTGGAATAACCGCAATGATGGGTGGTGTAATTGACAAAGGAATATCACCGACTGCTTTAACCACAAGACTAATAACTGGTATAGATACATTTCCTTTAATGGCTGGAGCTTTCTTTATACTTGCAGGTGAACTAATGAGTAATGGTAGTATTACTAAACGTTTAGTTCAATTTGCAAAAGTGATCATTGGTAGAGTCAGGGGAGGAACAGCACAAACTGCTGTTCTTGCAAGTACTTTCTTCGCAGGGATAAGTGGAGCTGCTGTAGCTGACTTAGCTGCATGTGGATCCATTATGATTCCTGCGATGAAAGAAGAAGGTTACGATGATGGATTTAGTACAGCCGTTCCAGTAGCAGCTTCTGTTAATGGCCCCATAATTCCCCCTAGTGTTATAATGGTTATTTATGCTATGTCTACTGGTACTTCAATAGCTGCATTATTTTTAGCTGGTATAATTCCAGGAATTTTAATGGGTGTTGGTGTTATGTTGCTGGTTTATTATTTTTCTGTAAAGCGAAATTATCCGCGAAATGATGAAAAATTTCCACCACTACGAGTATTTTTGAAAATCTGTCAAAAAGCATTATTGGTTTTAGTAATGCCAGTAATAATAGTTGGTGGTGTTATAAGTGGCATTTTTACAGCTACGGAATCAGGTAATATTGCTGCAGTTTATGCATTACTGTTAAGTGTTATAGTCTACCGTGAATACAGCATAAGAGATATTTATAGAATTTTTGTAAACTCTGCTGTTACTATATCGATAGCTCTATTAGTTATATCAACTGCTACTTCTTTATCGTGGATACTGGCTGTGGAGCAAATCCCACAACAAGCTATGATGCTAATTTCTTCTATTACAAATACTCCAATAATTTTCTTGCTTGTACTTAATATTATGCTGCTGTTTGTAGGAATGTTTCTAGATCCTGGGGCTGCAATTATTCTACTAGCACCAGTTCTCATGCCATTAGGTGCCCACTTTATGATTGAACCGCTACATTTAGCCATAGTTGTTGTTCTTAACTTAACGATTGGTTTAGTTACTCCCCCAGTAGGTGTATGCTTATATGTAGGAGCTGGGATTGGAAAAATAACAATTGATACTCTTGTTAAAAACATGATACCATTTGTAATTGTACACATTCTTATTCTGTTATTAATTACTTATATTCCACAGATAAGCTTATTTGTACCAAGATTACTTGGGTATTGATAAAGCAGTAAAGTCACTAAGAGGAGTGTTCAAAATGAATGCGACAAATGAGAGGACAATATTTGATATTAAATTAGATAATGGTATAGATATTTTAATAAAGAATGGATGTATCATAGATGGTACGGGTAATCCATCTTACCATGCAGATATAAGTATAATAAAAGATAAGATAGTCTTGGTAACCAAAGATTCTCATTATATTAATGCCGCAAGAGTCATAGATGCCACGGACAAGATAGTTTGCCCAGGGTTTATTGATGCACACAGTCATACAGATTCTACAATATTTTTAAACCCTACTGCTGAAAGCACCGTACGTCAAGGAATTACAACTGAAATTGTAGGCCATTGTGGAATGAGCGTAGCTCCTATAACTGAAGAAGCGAAAAGTAAAGGTTCGGGAGGTTTTGGCTCTTTTAAAGGAGTGGATATTCCTCCTTGTAGTTTTGGGCAATTTCTAGAATTAATGGAGAAAATGGGAACTTCAATTAATATTGCTTGGTTGTTAGGTCATAACACAGTAAGAAGTGTAGCTGGTGTGTCAGGCTCTACTGTATCTTTAGAACAATATAAAAAGATGGAAGTAGTAGTTCAGGAGGCAATGGAAGCAGGTGCTATCGGCTTTAGCACAGGGCTTGAATTTGAACCCGGGAGATCAGCAACAATGGAAGAGATTATAAGGCTAACAAAGGTTATGGGTAAATATGGAGGGATATATACGAGCCATATAAGAAACAGAGATTTTTTAATACAGGATGCTATTGAAGAGTTCATTGAGGTTGTACGAGGGTGTGATGTTAAAGGGCAGGTATCACATTTAAATATAAGACATAATACAGGGGCACCTGAGGGGGCATGGCAAAAAGCTGTAATGACAATTGAAGCAGCAAGAGCGGAAGGGCTGGATATTTTGACGGATTTTACACCATTAAGATATGGAATAGGTCAGATGTCTGCTATTCTTCCAAAATGGTTACGAAAGAATGGGACTCTGGAAGCTTCTAAAATGCTGCTTGATCATTCTGTGCGTAGTCGCCTTCGTGCAGATTGTGACCGATACTGGCGATTTATTCATCGTGGTGAATGGGATAGGGTTAGGATGCAGAGTAACCCTGCATATCCTGAGTTAAATGGTAAGACTTTTATTCAAATATCACAGAACTGGAATAGAGATCCCTGGGATTGTTATTTTGATATACTTGCAGCTGCAGGATCAGAAATGGATAGCATTGTATTAGTAGCTCTTCTTTTCACAGAGGAACACTGTCGTGAAGGAATAAGCCATCCCCTTTTTATGCTTAATGTTGATGGATATAGTACACGTATAGACGGGCCACTAGCTGAACAAACACGTTACCCTCTTCATTATATGGGTATGGTACATTTTTTAACCTATCATGTGCGAGAGAAAAAGACTTTGAGACTTGAAGAAGCTATACGGAAAATGACTAGTATGCCTGCCAACCCAGGTTATTAAATCAGGAGAACACACAGGTGCAAGGCCTGGGGAAAATTTACTAAGAAGTTAAAAAGTAGATTGTGTTCTTTCCGATTCTAAACACCTTTTAAGTAGAAATTAGCTTATTAAGGAATTTTCAAATACAAAAGCAAGAGCTATTAAATTTCTTAATAACTTCCTCCTCTAAGAGGCTAGCACTTAGGTGATAGTCTCTTTGTTACGTTTATTCAAATGCGTTTAATCATATATGTATTTTCAGTAAATTATTCAACCGAGATATTTTTCATGAAAAACACAGTTTTACAGCAGTTTTAAAAATGAGCTTTTTTACACAGCAGTTATTCGGTAACCTTTCCTATTTCCGAGGGGTTATTTTTTCAACAAATAAATCATTTATCATATTAGAAGCTTCTTCTTTTATGCTGAATCATGGGGCAACCTGGGTGTCAGCGGGCAATCGATAGGGGTGCTAAGCAGATAATAGATTTGCATACACATATAGGTAATCCTGTTTAGAATTTATTTTTAATATTTCCGGCGTTTACACATTAATGCATTTTAATATTGTTTACTTATCTCATTCTACTGGACTAAACAGTATAAGACCCCCTAATGCTACATAAAGTAGTTAAGGGTCTTTTTGCATTGTTGGGAAAGTAGTAAGGTTTATAAGCTATTGGGAGGAAAATACTTTTGACATATGGCACATGCAAAAAATGGAAATGCTATTTTTATTCTAGGACAATCTAACACCTCCATATCTTGTCTTAGGAGGTGTTAACGTATATGACTAAAGAGATAAGGAAGGATTTAAGAGATTTAAAAACCTTAAGTGAAAATGAAAAAGAAATGCTGGAAAGATTGTTGAAAATAGCATTTAATGATTTTGATGACGGGGAAAAAAATGTTATTGCTGTGTCTAGCGATATAGAGAAAGAACTAGAGGCAATAGAAAGAAGGAAAGATTTTAAAAAGCCAAAAAATATAGGCAAGGGTAAAAGTAATTATGAATTATTTAAAGAGACCAATGTTTCCGAAGAGATAAAAAAGACGTATGAATCACAAGTTAACTCTGGGGACTTAAAGCGTAACCATATATATGCAATTAGAAAAGCTGACAGTAGCGGAGAACTTTCTTCACTTCGTACCGAAGATCAGTTAACTGCAATAGGCAAAATTATTGAATCTATTAATAAAAGAAATAGTAAATTTACTGAAGAAATTTCCACTTTACACTTAAAAGCTGGAAATAGAAATCAGTTTAATATTGACAATTGGTACAGTTGTATCTGTCGCCTAATTAAAGAGTTGCAAGAGAAAATTATTGATAGTGATGATTTGATAGAACATTTAAGCATAGATCAGAAAAGGCATTTATCAGACCAACTAAAAGAGCTTATTCCTTTAGCAGATGGGATGGTAGAGAAACTATAGTGATAAAATTTGCAGAGTACTATTAACCTGGCTAGCCGCCTAAGAGGGCCTTTGGCTTTAGATTTTAATCCGTCTACTTTTGGTAATTTGTTGGGTAGTGGTGTTTTTAAACATAACTGTTTAAAGGAATTTCTTAAAACTTTTGGGGGTAAGTACTTTTATCAAATTATTAGGAAACCTTCTTGAGCGTGCTACTTCTAAAAATTTAGTAAGATTATCTCTGTCCAGTAATATTACATTATTGTTTCTAGCTAACTCTTGTGCAGTTGCGGTAAAGTACTGATTGGTTATTGCCATGGCAGTATCAGCTTTGTAGTTCTTCTTAGCCTCTAAAGATTCCTGGACGGCTTTAAGTCCAACTTTACCATGAGCAAGTTTTTTTACTTGAACAACTGTTTTACTTTTCTTTTCAATAATTAGATCGGCTTTCAAATCTCCAGAAGCTTTTGTTCTAATTACCTTTTCACCTAGATCTCTAAACAAAACTTCTGACCACATTTCAAAGGATATGCCATCCATAATATCAGTAGCTATAATATCATGTTTTCGTATATCATTTAGTCGAAAGCATTTTTTGAATTGTATTGCTCCTAAAATTGTAATCTGTGTCCCTAACACTTGTAATAAGAAATCAGTTTGAGCTCCCAAAAAGGTTATTGGAATAGAAGTTATTAATAATATTTTTTCGCACGTAGTGATTTTTGGGTAACAAGGTTTTAATTTAATTTTTGCGTAATTCTTATGGCTTGACATGTGGTACATCACTCCAATATTAGTGGTTTACCTCATTGTATTAAGTAATGCTGTCTTTAATGTCAATGTTGTAATAAGGTTTTTAAACAATGCTTTATACAAAGCTATTTAAGCTAATAAAGATTGCAAACGTTAACCTTTCCGATAATGCTTGTGCAGTAGATTTTATTAGCTGTTTAAAATGTGAGTGTACTAGCCTGCAATTTATAATAGTTAAGACGATATCAGTTCGTGGCACTATTAGAAAAACAGTCACTTTTGGGCAAACTATTTTTCTAGATATTGAAACTGTAGTAAAATATTATGCAGTTGTAAAGGAGAGCTATTTTAACTTGCTGGTAACTTGCAAATAAGTAGAAATTGAGATGACAGACCCTTCTCCATTAGACCTCATCATTCTCTAGATGCCATTTTGGTCAAATCTTTTGACTGGCACGGAGGTAAGCATTTTTTAAATTAACCAAATATAAAATATGTGACTACGAAATGACCAGTAATATTATAAACTCATTTAAAATTAACACTTTATAAAAAATATAAATTATTTTTCAATACTAGCAGGAATTTAAGTTTTTGTGTCTAATTATTAACTCACAATGAAAAACAAGGTACCACAATGCGAAACTAGAAAAATGGAGGTAATTTATGCAGACTGTTCAAAGTATTGATAGAGGAATGGATATTTTAGAGGCATTTACTTATGAAAAACCTGAATTAGGTTTAATGGAAATATGCCACATAGTAGGATTAACTAAAGGAACAGTATATCGAATTGTTTATACATTAGCAGAACGCGGTTACATCTCTAAAGATCCAATTTCAAGTAAATACCGATTAGGCCCTAAAGCCTTTGAAATTGGTAGTGTTGCTATGAGTCAAATGGAAATACGAAGGACTGCAAATCCATTTTTAGTTAAATTAAGTAATATAACAGGAGAAACGGTTCATTTAGTAATACATGATAGAGGTGAAGTACTATATTTAGATAAAGTTGATAGTCCGCAATCTATTCGGATGAATTCATTTACTGGTCAAAGATTACCAATGCATGCAACAGGTGTTGGTAAAGTATTATTAGCATACATGAGTGAAGAAGAAGTTAAGTCAATATGCAATATAAAAAGTTTGCTCCGTATGACATCGAATACTATTGTTTCTTATGAAAAATTAGTCCAAGATTTAGCTGTGATAAAACAAAATGGCTATGCATTTGACAATGAAGAAAGTCAAGAGGGTTTACGTTGTATAGCTGCTCCAATTAGAGATTACTCTGAAAGGGTTATAGCTGCAATAAGTGTATCCATCCCAATAATGCGTTTTGGTGACGAGAGGGTTCCTTCATTGTTAAAGAACGTGTTAGAAATAGCGGCTGAAATATCATATCAAATGGGATATAGATAGAAATAGATTTGCAATTTATGCGAAACCGGGTGCCACGATGTAAAACTGGGGGGGCTATAAGGAAATATTTGTCGATAATACAAGGAGGGGATAAATAAACAAAAAAATTGGTATTACACTAATAAAATGGGTTATAGGTCATGTGTAAGAAATTTATTAATTAAAACGAGGAGGGTTTGATTTGAAAAAGTTTGTTTGCTTTAAGTTTTGTTTATTAGCTTTACTTTTAATTTTTGCTTTAACCTTTGTTGTAGCGTGTGGAGGAGATGCTGAGAATGCCGAACAAAATGCTGATGATGGTCCAGGTGAAATAGGGGTAAAAACCATTAAATTTAGTGTAGGAGAAAATGAGCAACACTTTCTGTATGATGCTGCAGTTGCGTTTAAAGAACATATTGAGAAGGAAACAAATGGAAGCATAATGGTAGAAATCTACCCAGGTGGTTCTTTAGGAAATGATAGAGAAGTACTAGAAGCAATGCAATTAGGTCAAATTGAAATGAATGCTCCTTCACCAGCTGTATTAGCTAACTTTTCCAAAGAGTTTAATTTACTTACATTTCCTTTTATTTTTCCGACACAGGAAATAGCAGAGAAAGTAACGACTGGTCCAGTAGGACAAGAATTACTAAGCCGCTTACAACAGCAAGGTTTTGTTGGTCTATCTATACCGAATTTTGGATATCGTCATGTTACAAACAATAAGAGACCAATAAATAGTGTTGATGACCTAAAAGATTTAAAAATTAGAACAATGGAAAGTAAAGTTCACTTAGATGCTTTTCGTGCATTAGGGGCTAACCCAACAGCGATGGGATGGTCTGATGTTTTTACAGGTTTACAACAAGGAACCATAGATGGGCAAGAAAACCCGCTTGCCACTATATACACTTATAAGGTGTATGAAGTTCAAGATTATATAAGTAAGACAGCTCACGTATATGACTGGACTGTTTTTGTAATAAGTAACATCTTTTGGGATACTCTTGATTCTGAACAGCAAAATGTTATAAGAGAAGCTGCTGAGATTGCAAGGCAAGTATGCTCTAGTAGAGTTGCTGAAGAAGATGCCCTGGCTGAAGAAAACATAATTAAAGAAGGTGTTCCTGTAAATGATTTAACAGATGAAGCCAGACAAGAAATGTCAGATATTATTGAACCTGTAAGATTGAAGTATGCAGAAGAGGCTGATATGGATCTATATAAAAGATTAATGGAAGAAGTTAAAAAAGCACAATAACAAAGTAGTTAGTTGGAATTAGATAATGATGACGATTTAAGGTAAGGTCAAATTATTACATAAAACATGATTGTCATCATTATCATTCCAAAAAATCTAAATAACTTTGTTTTTAAAGAAAGTTATTAATGTTTTAGTAGCAATGGAGGATAAATATGAATAAAACATTAAGATTTCTGGATGCAAATTTTGATAGATATTTATGCATTATACTTTTTGGAAGCATGGTAATGTTAGCATGTCTTCAGGTTCTATTTAGATTTGTATTAAATTATTCGCTAGACTGGACTGAAGAATTAGCAAGATACTGTTTCATAGCAAGTATATATGCTGGTGCGGCTCTTGGTGTTAAAGATGATCAGCATATTAGAGTAGAAGCAGTAAATTTACTACTCCCTAAAATGGCTCAAAAATGGCTTCGTTTTTTTGCAGATAGTATATGGTTAATTTTTTCTATATATATAATGATTCAGGGTTTTGAAATATATAGTGTTCTTTTGAAAAGTGGGCAGACATCGCCTACACTAAGGATACCAATGGGAATGGTATATGGAATAATTCCTATTGGATTTCTATTAATGTCCATTCGGCTTATACAAAGTCTTTGGAAAATGTGGATTAAAGAAATTTACAATAAAAAGGCTTCGTGGAATTTTACTTTCTACAAGCATTTCAAGTAAGGGGGGATTAGATGTCTGTTCCAATAGTGCTATTTTCAAGTTTTATTTTTTGCCTTTTAATCGGGGTCCCAATATCTATTTCAATAGGTATTTCTTCATTATTAGCTGTAATAGTCGCAGGTGGAGCTACTACAATGGTAGCGCAAGTGGCATTTACAGGAAATGATGGATTCGCCTTTTTGGCCGTACCAATGTTTATTTTAGCAGGGCTTATTATGGAACGAGGAGGGTTATCAGAAAGAATTATAAAAATTGCCTCATCAATAATAGGTCCTATGACTGGTGGATTAGCGATTGTCACAGTATTTGGTAGTATGTTTTTCGGTGCTATGAGTGGTTCAGGTCCTGCTACAGTAGCTGCTATGGGAGGAATAATGATACCTGCAATGGTCAGAGGAGGTTACAACAAGCCCTTTGCTGGAGCTATTACAGCTTGTTCTGGAGGATTGGGTGTTTTAATTCCTCCATCTATCCCATTAATAATATATGGAATAACAGTAGGAACTTCAATTACTGATTTGTTTTTAGCTAGCATTGTTCCAGGAATAATGGTAGGTGTGGCCATGATGATTGTTTCATACTATATTTCTAGAAAAAATGGATGGCGAGGAGGCGGTGATGAAGTAGGTCTTAGGGTATTTATTAAAGCTGCATGGTATGGTAAATGGGCAATTTTAGCCCCTATTATTATATTAGGTGGAATTTATGGAGGTATTTTTACCCCAACAGAAGCTGGGGTAGTGGCTGTAGTCTATAGTATTGTAGTAGGTGTTTTTATCCATAAAGAAATGAATTTAAAAGTTATTCCTGACATAATCATTAATGCAGCAGTAATGTCATCAGTAGTAATGATTATATTAGGATTATCAACAGCTTTTGGAAGAATTATGACCTTATATAGAATACCTCACATGATGTCAGAATTTATTCTGAATTATTCAGCTAACCCTAATGTTATCTTGATTTTAATTTCTTTACTACTATTACTTTTAGGGACATTTATGGAAACTGGTCCCATTATCATTATATTTGCTCCTCTACTAATACCATTGACTACAAGTGTAGGGATAAGTCCAATTTTTCTAGGTGTACTGATGTGCTTGACAACTCAAATAGGTTTCATGACCCCACCGCTAGGTTGCAATTTATTTGTGGCACAAAAAATTGCAGGATTAGGGCTGGGTGAGATTTTCAAACCAACTATTCCTCTCTTACTTGCTCAATTAGTTGTTTTACTAATAATCATAATTTTTCCAGATCTTGTCTTTGTTTTTATCAAATAAAAGAGGTGAAATTAAATGAAAATTACAGATGTTGAGATATTGGTTTTAAGATTGCCTAATCTAGAGATTAAGGGGGACGGTAGTCAAGATGCTGTTATTGTTAGGATACATACAGATGAGGGGATTATTGGGGTAGGAGAAGCTGATTCATCCCCATATATAGTAAATGCAATTATTAATACACCTTCATCACATAGCGCAAGCCGTGGTATTAAAGAGGTTCTAATAGGAGAAGACCCATTAGAAATCGAGCTGTTGTGGGAAAAGTTATATAAAGAAACAATATATTATGGTCGAAGAGGTGTTGGAATACATGCTCTTAGTGCAATAGATATAGCATTATGGGATATTGCTGGAAAATACTACGGGGTACCTATATGTAAACTTCTAGGGGGTTGTTATCGAAATAAAGTTAAAGCTTATTCTAGTGTTCTTATGCCAGAAGATGAATATGAAGTAGAAAAAAAGGCAGCGTATTTTGCTGAACAAGGATACTTAGGTTTAAAGTTTGGCTGGGGTGCCCTAGGAAAAGATGATAAGCTAGACATAAAACTGGTTAAAGCTGTACGTAGAGCCATAGGAGATACCCTTAGTCTTCAAATTGATATTGGTATGGAATGGAAGACAGCAGCCCATGCTATTGAAATGTGTAGACGCATGGAGGAGTTTAATTTATTTTGGATTGAGGAACCTTTATCTCCGGATGATATTGAAGGCTATAGGAAATTGAAGGAGAAAGTATACCAAAATATAGCTGCAGGTGAAGAGTTAACAACTAGATTCGAGTTTTGGAACTTAATGGATCAAGGTAAAGTGGACATTATTCAGCCAGATATAAGTCGTTGTGGTGGGATTACGGAAGCAAAACGTATCGCCCAATTAGCAGAATTTAAAAGTACAATGCTGGTGCCACATGGGTTTAGTACTGGAATCTTGGTAGCTGCTTCTTTACACTTTCTAGCAGCACAACCAAATGGAGAACTTATGGAATTTTGTCGTAGTGGAAGTCCTTTAAATTCGGATTTACTTGTTGAACCTATTAAGTTTGAAGATGGGCACCTAAGTATACCAACTGGATCTGGGTTAGGGATAGAGTTAAATGAGGAAGTGTTGAATAAATATTTATATAAAAAAATTAGATATTAACCACGTTATTTTTGGAGAACTCAAACATGGAATTATCTGGTGTTTATCCTATTTTAGCCACCCCTTTTGATGATGACGGGAATGTAGATTACTGCAGTTTAGAAATATTAGTTGATTTTATTTCCAAGTCAGGTGTGCAAGGGTTAACAAGTTTTCTTAAACCTTCTTTAAAATGCATTAATAACCATATAGCAAAAATTGCTCAAAGCACTAGTTTACAAATAATAGTCCAATATGCACCTAATGAAAGTGGGATTATTTTAGACTCAAGTTTTTTTATTGAGTTAAACAATCAATGGACTAACATCCGACATATAAAAGTTAAATCTGTACCTTCAGGACCATTGATATCGCAAATCACCCAATAAAGCAAAAATATTACTTGCTTTATTGGGTACGGTGGATTGCACATGCTAGATGCATTTACAACAGGGGCAGTTGGTGTTCGCCTAGCAGTTCGATTATTGAAGTATATATACAGATTTATAAACTATTTAGAAACGGACATCTAGAATCTGCATGTAATCTTTATCAAAAATTACTGCCTTTATTAAATTTATTAATGCAAAATATTGAATTAATTATACAGGCTGATAAAGAAATTCTGTTAAAAAGAAGAATTATCTCATCTGCTTATTGTCGTTCACCTAAATATTACATTGATGATGACCAGATGAAACAAATTAGTATGTTTTTAAAACCGTTTAGAGAAATACTTTAATTCAATAATTACTAATTTAGTGTTGTTATGTATGTCCATAAGAGCATTTCATCTATAAAAATGGCATACGTACCTATTGTATATTTTAATGACACGTGTTTCTCATTGCTTTTGAGACTTTAACATAATCTCAAATCATATGTTATGTTCAAGTCTATAAAAAATGATTAGGAGGGTAGTGGATTGCTGAAATTTAAAAAAGACAAGTGTATAGGCTGTAGCATTTGTGAAGTTATTTGTTCCATGGAGCATGAAGGCAATATAAATACCAAAAAAGCTAGAATTCGTTATCGGGATGATTGGCCTCAAATTGGTAAGGTTTATTTCTGTAGAAACTGCGCTGCAAAGCCTTGTATAGAAGCATGTAAAGAAAATGCATTAGCTTTAGATTCTGATAAGAATTTGATGTTTAACGTGGATGCTTGCACAGGATGCTTTGATTGTAGCCAAGCCTGCCAGTTTGGTGAATTGCCAACAGATGGTAAGTATCCACTATTTTGTGATAGATGTGATGGGGCATATCAATGTGTGAACTGGTGTCCAACTAAGGCTTTAACAAAAGCAGGTGAAAAATGATGATTAAACCAGGCTATTCAGGTAAAATTTTGACAATAGATTTAACAAAAAGGTCCTTTATGGTTAACGATTTACCAGAGGATCTAATAGAAAAATACCTTGGGGCAAAAGGTTTTGGAGCAAAAATTCTTTATGATGAGCTTCCTCCTAATTGCGATCCTCTATCACCTGAGAATATTATTATGTTTGCAACAGGACCATTAACGGGAACATTAGTGCCTGCAAGTTCTAGGTCTGTAATAGTAACTAAGAGTCCATTGACAGGCATCTGGCTTGATTCTAATTGTGGAGGAACCTTTGGACCAGAACTTAAATCAGCAGGGTTTGATATTGTTAAAATAATAGGTAAAGCAGATAAACCCGTCTATGTTCTGATAAAAGATAATGAAATTTTAATTAAAGAGAGTGAGGAATTGTGGGGAACCGATGCATTAACTACTCACATATGTTTAAAGAAAAAATACGGCGAGGATTATAAAATTGCTTGTATTGGAGAAGCAGGCGAAAAGCAGGTTTTAGTGGCCTCTGTCATAGCTGAAGGTAGAGCATTTGGTAGAGGTGGCCCTGGTGCTGTATTAGGTTCAAAAAACTTAAAAGCCTTGGTAGTTAGTGGAAGTAATGCAATAAACATTCATAACTATCACGAGTTTATGATAGCAAACAGAGAAGCAAAAAATGAAATAGCAATTAGCCCTGATACAGGAGGATCAAGGCCTAAGTTCGGCACAAGTAGCATTTACTCCTTTATTCGTGAAGGGGGAGCACTTCCTGTTAAAAATTTTCAGGGGGGAACTTATCCAGGAGCAGAAGAGGTTGATGAGCACCTTCTTGTTAAAGAATTATATGACAAAGACAGATCATGTTTTGCATGTCCCATAGCATGTTCAAAGCACTCTACTGTTAAAAAAGGTAAATATAGCGGTAAGTTTGTAGAAGGACCTGAGTATGAAAATGTATGGTCTTTTGGTGCCCAGTGTGGCAATAGTGACATTGGAGCGGTGGTTTATGCAGAGTATTTATGTGATTATTATGGAATAGATTCTATCTCAGTTGGTAACACGATTGGTTTTGCAATGGAATGCTTTGAAAAAGGTTTAGTGACTAAAGAGCAATTGGGCTTCGAATGTAGATTTGGAAATGATGAAGCAATCATAAAGCTCATTCATTTGATAGGAAAAAGAGAAGGTTTTGGTGAGGTATTCGGGCAAGGAGTTAGAAAAGCTTCTAAAGAAATCGGGTCAGACAGTAAACATTTTGCAATGCATGTAAAAGGATTAGAGCTGCCAGCTTATGATCCTCGTGCAGCTTTTGGGATGGGCTTAGCATATGCTACTAGCGATAGAGGAGGCTGTCATTTAAGTGCTTTCCCAGTAAAGACAGAGCTATTAAGTAGCAATCATAGAATCGATCCATTATCTATCGAATTTAAAGCTGAATTAGTTAAAAATGAGCAGGATTGGTTTAGTGTTATTGACAGTCTTGGAATTTGTCTCTTTGCCATATTTGCTTTAGGGCCAAACCAAATAACAGACCTTCTGTATTGCCTTACTGGACAGAAGAGTTTCTCGTCAGCAGAACAACTAATAAACATTGGGGAGAGAATTAATAACTTGACCCGTCTATTTAACTTAAGAGAAGGACTTACAGCTACCGATGATACCCTTCCACCAAGATTGTTAAAGGATACACTACAAGAAGGTCCTTCAAAAGGTCAGACTGTACCCTTAGAAGAAATGCTAAAGGAATACTATCTCATAAGAGGCTGGAATCAAGAAGGAAGGCCTACAGCAAAAAAATTACAACAACTAGAGTTGACAAATGATGTCAATGGTTAATATAAAGATTAAAGAAATGGACTTTATAGTTTGTAGAACATTACCCGAGAGTTTAAAGCAAATTGAAAAAGTAATTAAATGGCCATTGCGCTCTAATTTAAAAGCAAATAGGTTTTGTCTAATGCTTAATGGGAAATCTATTAAACCCAATTGAGAACAAACACCTAACTGATGGAGACGTATTAGCTATAATTCCTATAATGGGAGGCGGTTAATTTTGAACAAAAAAGATGAACTTTTTAAACCTGAGGGTATATATCCAGCAATGGTAACGCCCTTTGATGACAAAGGAAATATAAATGAAGAGCAATTAAGGAAGTATGTTAACTGGCTAATAGATAGTGGTGTAAGTGGTCTATTCCCCCTAGGAAGTGTGGGAGAGTTTATTCATATGAGCTTTGAAGAAAAGGTAATGGTAATGGAAATTGTAGTAGATGAGGCTGCAGGCAGAGTACCTGTGGTACCAGGAACAGCTGAGAGTTGTGCTGCCAAATGCATAGAGCTCACTAAAGCAGCTAAATCCATTGGCTGTCAATCTGTGGTTGTAGCACCTCCTTATTATTTTCCGTCTTCGCAGGAAATAATGGAAGAGCATTATTCACAGCTGGCTAAGGCAGTTCCCGATTTTCCAATAATCCTATATAATATACCGCTATTTGCACAGCCAATTAGCTATGATGCAATTAAAAGGTTGAGCAGAATGGACAATATAGTTGGTATGAAAGACAGTAGTGGTAGCATGGTAGACTTGATGCATTTTATGGACAAAATAAAAATCGCTGGGGAAGAACTTAATATCTTAATTGGTCGAGAAGAAATGCTTTTGGCAGGGCTCATGGCTGGGGCAAAGGGTACAATGTCCGCTACTGTTGGTGTAATGCCTGAAATTATGGCAGGAATTTATGATGCATGGAAGCAAGAGGATTTTGAAAGAGCACAAAAATTGCAGTTTTCGGTTCTTAATTTGGTAAGAGCCATGTTTGCATTACCCTTTCCCGTAGGCTTTAAAGCTGCTCTTGATGTACGGGGTTTTAATATGGGACGGCCTAAGCAGCCACTTTCTCCTGCAGACCAGTATAACCTTTCAATGATTAAAAGTAGGATACATAAGATACTAGATCAAACTTTGGGAAAAGATATTCAGGCAATAGCTTAAGAGGCATATATACTTGGGATAAATCAAACCTAGTGTAGATCAAAAGCCTATCATAGTTTGAAATAAATATAAATAGTTATAAAAGCTTTTTTAGAACCTCCTCCTTTAAGAGACTATTGTTTATGAGATAGTCTCTTTTTAACTAGGGTTTTTTGTCAGCGTTTTAGGTTAGAGTATTGCTGGTAATTTTTTTCCACAAATTGCAAATGCAATTCTATTGTTCTTACTCATACAAAATAGTATACTAAATGTAATTTGCATGCGAAATATTAGTATAAAAATTATTGTAAAAAAGAAAATATTTAAGGTGGTGTCCTTGATGCAAGAAGGTATAGGAACCAAAATATCTTTATTAATCAAAGAGGTAAATGCACTTATGAGACAAAACATAAAACAGATGTTTGACCAAACAGGCCTTACAACCCCACAAATTATGGTGATAGCTACAATAAGCAAACATGGGAGTTTGAAAATCAGTGAAATTAGTGAAGTATTGAGCCTCTCCAATAGTACTATATCTGGTATCGTAGACAGACTTGAAGATCAGGGTTTTGTGGAAAGAAAGAGAAATAATGAAGATAGAAGGGTTGTACGAGTTTCTTTAACAAAAAAAGCTCACCAAATAATGCACACTACATTTCATGAGACAATAGAACAAAACTTAGACGAAAAGCTTAATAAGGCAGAAAAAGGCCAAGTAGAGGCTATTATAAGTGGCCTTGAGACATTAAAGAGGCTTTTACAAAATTGACTTATTTTAAGTAGAAGGTGATAGATTTGCTAAAATTATTTAGTTCTTTGAAACAATATTCATCCTCAATTATGGTTGTTTTACTACTGGTGCTTTTTCAATTTCTTTCTCAGCTTTATTTACCAACCTTAATGAGTGATATTGTAGATACTGGTATTATCCAAGGGGATACAAATTATATTGTAAGGGTTGGAATGCTAATGCTCTTAATAGCATTGGTAGGTATGGTCTGTACTATTGCAGCCAGCTTTCTTTCATCAAAGGTTGCAATAGGATTTAGTAAGAATCTTAGGGAAAAAATCTTTACAAAGGTTGAGAATTTTTCACTACAAGAATTTGATAAGCTAGGGACTTGGTCTTTAATTACTAGAACTACAAATGATGTTACCCAAATATAACGAGTTCTAATAATAATCTTACGTATGATAATAAGTGCACCTATGATGTTTATTGGTGGCGTGATCATGGCTGTATCAAAAGATCCCACTCTCTCATTAGTAATAGTTGTTGTGATACCTGTATTATTTATTGCCATCTTTGTACTAACCCGAAAGGGGATGCCTCTTTTTAAGGCTATGCAGCAAAAATTAGATAAGTTAAATCTAGTTTCTCGGGAAAACCTTATAGGTATTAGAGTAATTCGTGCTTTTAACCGTAACGATTATGAGAAAAAACGTTTTTATGAAGCTAACTTTTTGCAGGGTCAGCGTAGGCCATTAAGTGGAAAGACTATAAACATTTCCATCATTTGTATATTATATCTATTTGAATACGTAGGTAGCTAATACAGATTGTAGTTTATGGAGATTTGATAAAAACAGCTAATGATGCAAAGGAGGTTATTTATAGCCAATGGACAAAACCTGGTATATATACTCAACAAAGAGTGGTGAGGATTATCCTGTGGAAATAGGGTTTAGGAAATTTAATTCTGAGGATATTTCCTATGACTATGACCTTATTTCTGGACTATGCATGAATAGTTGTAAGAACTATGGAAAGGCTGGTGGGTGCCCTCCTAAGGCTCCGAAATATGAATGTATTAAGAAGGACTATCCATTTTCCGTACTGATTTATGCAAAATTACTTTCAAAATTTAAGTCAATTAAAGTGAGAAAGTCCAACAGCTATTATATTCACTATAGGTCCCAAGATGTTATTTTATCAAACTTACTAACGAAGCTAGGGTATCAAATCAAAGTTGCTTTTGGAAGTAATATTGTCTTTTTGAATAATGGTTATTGTATGGGCTGCGGAAATAAGAAATGCAACTACAAAATCGGAAATGAAAGCTGTAAAAATCCAGAAAAAAGGACTTATTCACTAGAAGCCACAGGAATTAATGTAACTACCACAGTAAAGGAGCTGTTTGAAATAGATCTTCAGTGGTATAACAATAAAAATTGCCATGAAATTGAATATATGTGCAAAGTTATAGGCATTTTTTGTGAAGATAGGCCTACTCAAAATGATATTTTAAATTCAATGATCTGTAATTTGAATAAGCTACCTAGTACAAAATTCCATATCAACTCACATGATTTTGATGTGAGGTTGGATGGTCTTTTGAACTCTAAAAAATAGGATGGTCCTTGTTTTTACAGAAAACCATCCTGTTTTTATTAAAAGGGTAATATTGCGGTATACATTACTTCATAAAAAATAACAGGGCAGTAAAAAGCTTTGCACAACTCTTAGGGTTACAGTTCTTTTTTCTCACCTGTCTTTTCAAAGGTTAATACTTTACTATCTTTAGGATTGACTGTTTGAGCGAAAGCTTTCATTTCCTCAAAATCTACTTGTAAATGGATAGGAACAAGATATCCTGGCCTTATTTGTTCAATAAAATAAGTTGCTGCTAGATGAGATGCCTCTCCTAGCCTAGGGTCTACTGGAACAAAAGCCAAATCAATTGAGTTTTTTGGTAATTTCTTGATTTGATCTTGATAACTCACTTTTTCAAATTCTTGCTCTTCTTTGCTAAAATGTTTCCAATGCCACCAGTTTAAATCTCCGCTATGGAAAATTTGAAAACCCTCCATGCTTACTAAAAAAGAAACCCCTAAGTCAGTACTGCCAAAGGTTCGAATGGTAAGATCATCTAAGTTGTAGGTTTGATGGGGTTTGACCCATAGAATTGACTTGTTTCTGGGTGCCTCTTTAATATCTTCACTTAGCACATAAGTAATAGGCCCAGGGGCGAAGTTTTCTTGGAAAATAGATGGATGATAATGGTCACCATGACCATGGGATGAGAATATGTATATTTTCTTGTGCGTTGGAAAGGGGATTGTTGTATATGGTTCTCTAGGGTAATAATCAAATAGTAAATAGACGGAGTTGGTTTCCACGGCTACGCAACTATGGTGAAAAAATGTTACAGAAACGGATGGTTTATTCATATCACAAAGCCTCCATTCCAAG
Source organism: Desulfitibacter sp. BRH_c19 (assembly GCA_001515945.1). Classification (NCBI taxonomy): domain Bacteria; kingdom Bacillati; phylum Bacillota; class Clostridia; order Neomoorellales; family Desulfitibacteraceae; genus Desulfitibacter; species Desulfitibacter sp. BRH_c19. Next base: position 62,936 of record LOER01000047.1, on the reverse strand, counting down.
AATTTAATATAATGATATCAATAAAGAGCTGGAAAAACAAATTGTATGATTCGTTACTGAACTTTATCTAAAGATGGTAAAAGTGGGTACAAAACTTTATAATAGAAGCATGAGTCACCAACGGTAAATAACTCGTAAAGAGGAGTGCGTTAAAGTGAAATCAAATAGGGATTGGTTGTTAGGTGCCTTAATCGTAGGCGCAGGAATAATCATGCTTTTGCACAATTTTAGGTTGATAGATTTTAGTGTGGGATATATTGTATTTAATTATTGGCCAGCTATTCTTATTCTCTGGGGGTTGCAGTTCCTAACGAAAAATAGAGGTAGGGGAGAACTATTTACAGGTTTAGTGTTGATAATCCTTGGGAGTTTTATTTTGGGAGAAAAGCATGGACTAATTGAGTTAGATTTAACAATCATCTGGAAAACATTTTGGCCTTTGATTATTATTCTTTTGGGAGTGAGCCTATTAAGGGGACCTAAAAAGACAGTCGGGAAAAGCAACTTGGCCTTTATGGGTGGATTAGAAAGGAAAAAAGAAGCGTGGACATTAGAAGATGGTAATTACTGGGCTGTTATGGGGGCATTGAGTTAGATTTACGAAGGGCACTTATAGAAGATAAAAATTATTTTATATCATGTAATGCAATTATGGGAGGAATTGAGATAATGTACCGAAAGACATTACTGTTATTTCTGAAGGGACTGCCATTTTAGGTGGTGTAGAATTACTTGGAGAGGGTTCTGGTGAAATTATTGCATCTGTAAAAGCAGAACAAATAATTAATGAAGAAGGAGAAAAACCAGTAATAAAAATATACTGCCGTGCTTTTATGGGCGGAATTGAAGTTAAAATCAAAGACTGAGGAGAATATTTTTTGAGAAATATTTGACAAACGGTATCTATTATGTGAGCATTAATTATATCAAAGCCGGAATATTTGATTTTTAAAAATGAGATCAAAGGAGGGTTATTATGAATGGTTCCAAAAAGATAATCTATGGAATGGTTGGAGCCTGGGTTTTATTAACAGGTGTTATGGTAACACTTGCGTTATTATAAATTATTCCTTATTCTTTGTTGATAGGAGTGTAAAAGCTATACTTTGAGGAGTAACCTTAACTTGCAAAAGGCAAGTTGCGTTTACTCCTTTTATAGTATTAATGTTTACTTGATGTTTTATATAATGTAATATGCTTTTTAGAGGAAAGCTAATAACATGGCTGTCGAAAAAGTATCATAGTGAGGAGAAATTTATAATGTTAGGTCAACAGGAGAGTATAAAGAACATCTTAAACTATACCCTTGATGCAATTATTGTTATAAATAGAGAGGGTTTAATCACACTATTTAACAAAGAGGCTCAAAGGTTAACAAGAACTCTTATTAAAGATGCCCTTGGTAGACATATAACTGATATTATCCCCAATACACGTCTTCTTGAGGTACTAGAAAATGGGGTGCCTGATTTTAATCAACAATTAGAATTAAAGGAAGTTACCATCATTACGAATAGAGTCCCTGTTACCGATGAGGATGGTAGTATAATAGGAGCTGCAGCTATTTTCAGGGATATTGCTGAAAAGATAGCAATGACAGAAGAGATAAGCAATCTACGTGATGTCCAAACCTTATTGGAAGCTATTATTAATTCAACCCAGGATGCGATATCTGTAGTTAATGAAAAAGGCATCCATATTTTAATCAACCCTGCTTATACAAGGATTATTGGAATGAAAAAGGAAGAGCTTCTTAGTAAACCGGCTGATGTAGATATAGTTGAGGGCGAGAGTATGCATTTTAAAGTCCTAAGGACAAAAGAGCCTGTTCGCGGTATTAGAATGAAGGTTGGTCCTCAGAAAAAGGATGTGGTTGTTAACGTTGCACCAATGGTAGTAAATGACATATTAAAAGGAAGCGTAGCAGTAATTCATGATATTTCTGAGATTAGAAAGCTAACAGATGAATTAGAATTAGCAAAAAGATTAATAAGACATCTAGAAGCAAAACATGCTTTTGAGGATATTATAGGAAAGAGCGAGCAGATAGCTGGAGCTATTGAACAGGCCAAACGAGCAGCTGAGACGCCTGCTACTGTTTTGCTGCGTGGTGAAAGTGGCACAGGCAAAGAATTGTTTGCCCACGCTATTCATAATGCGAGCACTAGATGTGAAGGGCAGTTTATAAGGATAAACTGTGCAGCTTTAACAGATTCTCTTTTAGAAAGCGAGTTATTTGGTTATGTAGAAGGTGCTTTTACTGGAGCAAAAAAAGGGGGGCACAAGGGGCTTTTTGAAGAAGCTTCTGGTGGGACTATATTTTTAGATGAAATAGGAGAGATAAGTGCATCTCTACAGTCAAAGCTTTTACGTGTTTTACAAGAAAAGGAAATAACACGCGTAGGTGCCTCAAAACCTATAAAGGTAGATGTGCGAGTCATTGCTGCTACAAATGCAAACCTAGAAGAATTAATTCAAAAGGGCGTATTTAGAGAAGATTTATACTACCGTATAAATGTTTTGCCTATTATCATACCTCCTCTTAGACATCGTAAAGAAGATATACCCCTATTGGTTTATCATTTGCTTCCTAAATATAACCAAGAGTATGGTCGCAACGTTGAGGAGATATCCCAGGAAGCATTAGATGTACTGCAAAGCAATGATTGGCCAGGTAATATCAGGGAGTTAGAAAATATACTCGGTCGTGGTATTATTAATATGAAATATAAAGAAACCGTTTTAGATGTTTATCACCTTCCGTTAAGGGGTACAGAAGAAAGCTCTCCTAGTGTTTTAAAAAATCATGGAGAGAGCCGTTTGGGGTACTCAGGAGAAAAATATGAAGAGCTTCATAAGCAGTGGGAGAGAGACTTGCTGGAAAGGGTTTTAAAGGAAACACACGGTAATAGAAATAATGCTGCCAAGATGCTTGGAATATCCATCCGTAATCTATATTATAAGATAGAAAAACATGGCATAAACCATCTCAATCTGCAATAAGTTGCAGAAGTTGCATGATTTTGCAGGTTTATTATCTGCAAATTGCTGCAGAAACGTTTTTGCTGGATAATTATATTTGAACAAAATAGCTGCGTCAAACTTTATGTATCAGGCCTTTTATAACTAAAAGGTCTGATTTATTTTTTTGGCATACTTCTTGCGATATAAATTTCATAGCAGGAGTATATCAGATTTTGACTGGAGTTGATATATTGAGCATAGATAAAATTTTTGTAATAAATCCAGGGTCAACTTCCACAAAGATAGCACTGTATCGAGAAGCATTGTGTTTATGGACGAAGACTATTAACCATTCAACTAAAGATTTGAAGCAGTTTCATAGAATTATAGATCAATTTGGATTTCGAAAAAAGGCAATTGAAAGTACCGTGATTAGCGACGGGTATGCCTTAGAAGATTTCAAAGCCATTGTTGCCAGAGGTGGTTTGCTAAAGCCAATTTCTGGAGGAACATATCTTGTAAATGAGAAGATGCTTCTTGATTTAAAGGGGTGCACCTATGGAGAACATGCATCCAACCTTGGAGCCCTTATTGCAGATGAGATTGCAAAGCCTTTGGGTATCAATGCATATATTGTAGATCCCGTTGTAGTTGATGAATTGGAACCATTAGCTAGACTCTCTGGTACACCTGAAGTTCCAAGGCGCAGTATTTTTCATGCTTTAAACCAAAAAGCTATGGCAAGAAGATACTGTAGTGATACTAATACAAATTATGAAAGTGTTAATTTGCTGATTGTACACCTTGGTGGCGGAATCAGTGTAGGCGCTCACAAGAAAGGCCGAGTGGTTGATGTGACCAATGCATTAGATGGAGAAGGTCCATTTTCACCAGAAAGGGTTGGTGGTGTACCAGTAATAGAATTGCTAAAATACCTTGTAGCTGAAAGTAGTGACTTTAAAAGCATGCGCAAAAGGCTAATAGGGCAGGGCGGCTTAGCTGCTTATTTGCAAACAAATGATGCACGAAAAGTGGAAGTCATGATAGAAAAGAAAAACGAAAAGGCAAAACTTGTCTATGAAGCAATGGCCTATCAAATAGCAAAAGAAATAGGTGCATATGCTACAGTTTTATCAGGTGATGTTGATGCAATCATTCTTACAGGAGGCTTAGCCCATAGTAGAAGATTAACCTCCTGGATAAAGGAAAGGGTGGAATTCTTAGCACCTGTGAGTATATATCCTGGAGAAGATGAAATGTTAGCTCTAGCAGAAGGGGCTTTGAGAGTTGTTGATGGGGTGGAAAAACATTTGGTGTATTGAGAAAAGCCATAAATATATGGCTCAGCAGACAGAATTCAGAAATCAGAAGTCAAAAATTTAAAAAATAAGTAATAAACAATAAATCAGCAATGCCTAATAAAAAATGGAAAGGAATGGTTAAAAAATGACGAAAATAACTTTTGAAGAGGATACCTGCAAGGGCTGTGAACTATGCATTGAATTTTGTCCTAAAAACTTAATCAGTTTATCAAATAGATTTAATGATAAAGGATTTCATCCAGCTACTGTTAAAAACACAAGTAAATGTAGCGGTTGTGCTATTTGTGCTCGTATGTGTCCAGATGTGGCAATTGCAATAGAGCAAATAGAATATGAAAGGGGAGCAGCAGTAAATGCATAAAGCTTTAATGAAAGGGAATGAAGCTCTAGGTGAGGCAGCCATTAAAGCGGGATGTCGTTATTTCTTTGGGTACCCTATTACTCCTCAAAATGAAGTGCCAGAGTACCTAGCTAAGAGAATGCCTGAAGTTGATGGAGTTTTTCTTCAGGCAGAAAGTGAAGTTGCAGCTATAAACATGGTTTATGGAGCAAGTGCTGCAGGTGCTAGGGTTATGACTTCCTCCTCTAGTCCTGGCATTAGTTTAAAGCAAGAAGGAATATCATATATTGCAGCAGCAGAATTACCTTGTGTAATTGTAAATATAATGCGTGGAGGACCTGGTTTAGGGGGAATTCAAGCTGCACAGTCTGATTACTTTCAAGCGACAAAAGGTGGAGGTAATGGAGACTACAGACTGATAGTATATGCCCCTGCATCCATACAAGAATTAGTTGATATTACTATGGATGCCTTTGATGTTGCAGATAAATACAGAAATCCTGTAATGATATTAGGTGATGGAGTATTAGGTCAAATGATGGAGCCTGTGGAGTTTAAAGAAACAGCTTTAAAGAATTTGCCTATAAAACCATGGGCATGTACGGGAAGGAAAAAATATAGACCCCAAAATATTGTAAACTCACTTTATTTAGATGCGGAAGTTTTAGAGCAACATAATTTTGACCTTCTAGATAAATATGAGGCTATTTCCCAATGTGAAAAAGCAGCAGAAAGCTATATGACTTCAGATGCCGAGATAGTTCTTGTAGCTTATGGAACTACTGCTAGGATAGTAAAAGCAGCAGTTCATCTAGCTAGAGAAAAGGGCATAAAAGCTGGCATGGTAAGACCAGTCACATTATGGCCCTTTCCAGATAACTATATGAGGGATGCTGTTACAACAAGGACAAAGGCTGTACTAACAGTTGAAATGAGCACGGGACAATTGATAGAGGATGTACGATTAGCAGTAGATGGAAAGGTACCAGTTCATTTTTATGGGCGAGTAGGCGGTGTTGTTCCTAGTGTCAAAGCTGTCTATCATGAAATCTGTCGTATTACTGGTCAGTCAAGTGAAGTGCCGGATAAAATTGAAAAGGGAATAAGGTACTTTTTTGAAGGAGGCATTCGTATAAATGGCTAATGAGTTTAAAAAATCTAAAGCATTAACTGATAAAAAGTTTCATTATTGTCCAGGGTGCAGCCATGGAGTTATCCATCGATTGGTAGCTGAGGTAATAGAGGAACTAGATGTTATAGATAGGACTGTAGGAATAGCTTCAGTTGGATGCTCTGTTACAGCCTATGATTATTTTAATGTTGATGTGGTTCAAGCTGCCCACGGAAGGGCTCCAGCAGTAGGAACAGGTGTAAAAAGGGTGCATCCAAATAATGTGGTATTTACCTACCAAGGTGATGGTGATTTGGCTGCAATTGGTATGTCAGAGATAGTGCATGCAGCTATTAGGGGTGAAAAACTGACTACTATATTTGTAAATAATACCACATATGGAATGACAGGTGGGCAAATGGCTCCTACTACATTAATCGGTCAAAAGGCTACTACAGCTCCAAGTGGCAGAGAAGTCAAAGATTACGGATACCCAGTAAAAATGTCCGAACTATTAAGCACTATTGAAGGTGCAGCTTATATTTCTAGAGTATCTGTCCACACTCCTGCTCATGTAAACAAAGCAAAGAAGGCCATAAAAAAAGCATTTGAAACCCAAATGCGAGGAGAAGGCTTTTCATTAGTAGAAATACTTTCAACATGTCCAACTAATTGGGGAATGACACCTGTAGATTCATTGAAATGGGTAAATGACAATATGATTCCTTATTATCCATTGGGAGAGTTTAAGACCCCTGCGGAGGTGATTTAAATGCTTCAGGAAATAATTATTGCCGGTTTCGGCGGTCAAGGTGTTATGTCCATGGGGCAGCTACTTGCTTATGCAGGAATGTTGGAGGGAAAGCATGTATCCTGGATACCTTCATATGGTCCTGAAATGCGAGGCGGAACAGCAAACTGTGCTGTTACTATTTCAGATATGGAAATTGGTTCTCCCATTGTAAGTGAACCAAACTCAGTTATTGTGTTAAATCTACCTTCACTAATAAAATTTGAACCTACCCTTGTGCCAGGTGGGTTGTTGCTGTTAAATACGCTGGTAGCAGGTCAAAAATATACAAGAAAAGATGTAAGTGGATATGAAATTCCAGCTGTAGAAATTGCAGATAGGCTAGGCAACACCAAAGTAGCCAATATGGTAATGCTTGGGGCCTATCTGAAGGCAACTAATGTTGTTTCGGTAGATTCTGTAATTGAATCTTTAAAAAAAGTTTTGCCTCAGAGACGTCATAATCTAATTCCACTAAACCGCCAAGCCTTAGAATTAGGAGCTTCTGAACTAAAATAGTATAAACAGGATTCTTGACTTCAGGTGGAGTGCTATTTCTACCTCATTCCCTAATCTGCACACAGTTGAATCATAAAAAGAAAAAAATGTTGTTCTTTTGACTAAAAACGACAATTATTTTAAATCAAATATATTATAATCTATTTGGGAGCTAACATGTTACTTCTAAGGGGGTGTGAAGGTGACAAAGATCTTGGTAATTGAAGATGAGATTAATATTTCTTTTGTTCTAAAAACCTTCTTGAATGAGGAAGGCTATGAGGTAGTCGTAGCAGAAAATGGCACAAAAGGACTAAGTCTTTTGCAGACTCAGCTTTTGCCAGATGTTATTTTACTAGATCTCAAAATGCCAGGAATGAAAGGCAGAGTTGTAGCAGAAACTATTAAAGCAAATGAGAGATTGAAAAGAATTCCTATAGTTATAATTTCAGGCTCATTTTCTAATTCAAAAGATTTCCCCCCAAAGGATGCATATAATGCCTATATTACTAAACCTTTTGAACTACTGGAAGTGTTAGAGGTAATAAAAAAGCTTACTAATCATAGAAAGAATATTGCAATATAAAACAAAACTTGGCTTTCGCCAAGTCCTTAGACGCGGGTGGCTTTGCACTGGTATTTCTACGCATTGCAAAATACGCAATGCTAGAACTACTGGCGGAAGCCTTAGTCTTTGTGAATACTATCTACCTTGTTTGAACTTATACTTTTTGATAGTATAAGAAAAAGGAGTCCAATTAAAGGGCGTTTGCCCTGAGTTGGCTCCTTTTCAATACTATAGTAAGTTCTTTAAATGCAATTAGTTAACCTTAGTGGATATTTCTTTCAGTAACCTTTCAGTATTTAATGGAAGAATGGTCATATTTGTATTTAGTGCGTTATTAACGGCATTTACAATAGCTGGAGCTACTGCTCCAGCAGTAATTTCTGCTATCCCCTTAGCTCCCCAGGGCCCGTGAACTTCGCCCTTTTCAATTAATACTTTTGTTATTTCCGGCATTTCGGAGGCTCTAAATGGAAAATAGTTGCTGAAATTAGGGTTCTTACATTTGCCTTCGGGAGTATACTCTAACTCCTCACTTAGAGCAAAACCTAGTCCCATAGCAATTCCTCCTTGGATCTGCCCTTCTACCAACATAGGATTTATAGCCTTGCCTATGTCATGAGCTGAGACTATTTTTAGTACGTCCACATGGCCGGTTTTCGTATCTACCCTAACTTCTGCAAAGTTGACAGCATAAGAGGTTGGGTTTGCCTGTGCTGCGTAGCTATCGTATGCGAAAATCTCTTTATTGTTTTTAAGCGAATACATTACTATTTCACCATAGCTGGCTGCTTTTTCTGGATTGTTAATAGCTTTTATATGACCTTTTTCTACTATTAATTCAGTTCTTGGTACAGACAACATCTTAGCGGCCTCTTCTAAGAGCATCAGCATTACTTTTTCTGATACAGCTTTGGCAGCATTCCCACCAACATAAGCGGTACGAGTTGCTTGTGTCCCTACATCATAAGAACTTCTTTCAGTATCGCATTCTAAAGGTGTAACCTTGGACATTTCAATATCTAACACTTCCGATACTATTTGAGCAAGCATAGTCTTGGTTCCTACGCCGCCAAGGTCATGTAGTCCTGTATTTAAAAGGGCTGCTCCTTCTTCATTAATGCGTAAAGTCATTGCTGCAAAATCCTGATGATATCCAAAACATCCATTTGTATGAGCACAACAGCCAACTCCAATGCCATATTTATAACGTGAGTTATTTTTGCTTGTGATATTCTTCTTTCCATCCCAACCAAAGGCCTTCGCACCTTCAGTTAAACATTCTTTAATCCCGCTATTGCCAAATGTATGGCCTGTAAGGGGGTCATTGTCATAAGGATTCATTACATGCTTAAGCCTAAATTCAACCTGATCAAGATTTAACTCTCTTGCAAGATTCCCCATATGGGTATCTAATGCTGCAAATATTTCTGCAGTTCCAAAACCTCTGAAACTTCCAGAAACTGCAGTATTAGTATGAACCAGGTTGCCTTTATAGCTAAGATTTGGTATTTTATAAAGCCTCTTAACTTTATTTCCTATTGACTTGGGCATCCAGGCAGAAATGCTTGTATAAGCACCTGCATCAGCTATTACCTGAATATCCATAGCAGTAATGGTACCATCCTTTTTTACTCCAGTCTTTATTTTGGTTTTTACACTTGTTCTACATCTAGTACTTAACATGGTTTCATTTCTATTTAAGTGAAGTTTAACAGTACCCTTAGTCTGTTTTGCGAGAAAGGCTACTAAAGGCTCAAGAGTGGCTTCTAAATGAAGTCCAAAGGAGCCTCCTCCGTCTACCTTTATGACTCTTATATCATTAAGTGGAATGTCTAGTGCACTAGCTACAGTATAACGAACCATCCAGCAGTTTTGTGTATTTGTTTGGATTGTGACTTTGCCTAAGGAGTCGCAACTTGCAATTACACAGCTTGTTTCCATAGTGCAGTGGTGTCCTTTAGGAGAAGCAAAGGCATGTGAAAAAATATAATCTGCATCTTCAAAGCCACTTGCAGGGTTGCCTATAACATAATTGTATTCAGGAATAGGAGGCTGAATTTGGACGTTCGTATTATGCAACGCATCTTCTAAATCGAGTATAACTGGTAGTTCCTCATATTCTACTTCTATCAAATCTACTGCTGCTTGAGCTGTTTCTAAGTCCATTGCAACAACAACTGCAACTCGATCTCCCACATGTCTGACAATCTTTGAAAAAATGAGCTCATTTTTAGGTGAATAGTCATCATCATACTCGATAACGGAGCTATTGTACAAAGTTTTGGGACTGTTTAAATAACTAAAAATACCTTTTACTCCAGGAAGTTTTTCTGCTTGAGCTGTATTAATTTTCTTAATAATACCGTGAGGTATAGGACTGAGTAGCATCTTTGCGTGTAAAAGGTTGTATGCTTTTTTATCACTATTATATAGAAGCTGACCTGTAACTTTTTGAGATGCTTCCTTTAATGGAAAGGGCTTGCCTACATATTTCAAGTCTTTTGCCATATTATTTCGCCTCCTGTTCTTATATTAACTTATTTGATAGGTATCCTTCAATATATTCTTTAATATTACTGCTGTATAGTTTGAATAGCGTTTCGATTTAATTCGATTAATTTTTAAAAAAAGTCAAAAAAATATAAAAAAACAAGGAGGACTTTAGATAACTAAGTAGAAGTTAATAACGATATTTAATATAGCTATAATATTTTTTTATGAAGCACTTCATACGTGCAAAATCGTAGCATGCTTTGACGCCGGATTCCTAGCATTTATAGCGAAAAAGGATTGAAAGGAGGCGAATATCTGAGTTTGTGAAAGTTTTCGAAAAGATTTAGATTTATAAAGGTGGACTTAGAGAGAAATAAATTAATTTAGGAGGTTGAGACCTATGAGTCAGAACACTCAAAAGAAGCCAATTTTTGAGGGAATATTTTCTAAAGAAGATTGGTTTACGGTTTGGTTAGGCGTTATTGTTATAGTTTTAGCAGCTGCAGGTGCATGGCCAAAAGTTGTCATGCCAGCAAAATGGGGAGTAGATGGACTTGGATTTTTTGCTTCTATTCCAGGCGCTTCTCTGACAGGAATTATTGTAACTGGCATATTATGTTTAATACTTTTTGCATTTTCTATGTTCTTTACTAACAAAGCAATGGTTGGAAAATTTGCAGTAGCATTTCCTATAATTTTTATAATTGCGATTCTTGCAGAAATCATGGGAAAATTTGCACCATTGAGCCATTATGGATTGAATAGTGTTGTTTGGGCATTAGTTTTAGGTTTATTAATTAGTAATACCATTAAAACCCCCGATCTATTGAAGCCTGGGGTTAAAACAGAATTGTATATTAAAACTGGTTTAGTTTTATTAGGAGCTTCTATTCTGTTTGATCGTATGTTGACATTAGGTGTTCTCGGTTTAGGTGTTGCTTGGCTGGTAACTCCTGTTGTAATTATTTTCATGTATTGGTATTCTCAAAGCTATCTTAAAATGCAGGAGAATAGAGGTTTAGCGATTACTATTGCAGCCGCAACTTCCGTCTGTGGTGTATCCGCGGCAATTGCTGCTGGTACTGCAGCAAAAGCTAAAAAAGAAGAAATATCATTAGCAATTGGTATTTCCTTGATATTCACAGTTATTATGATGGTTGCTATGCCTGCTTTAGTAGTGGCAATTGGTATGGATCCATATGTAGGAGCAGCTTGGATGGGTGGTACAATTGACGCAACTGGTGCGGTTGTTGCAGCTGGAACTATGCTAGGTGAAGAAGCAATGGAAATTGCCTCTGTTATTAAAATGATTCAGAACATAATGATTGGACTTTCTGCTTTCGTTATAGCAGTATTCTGGGTAGTTAGATATGAAGGAAAATCGGTATCTGAAGCTAATGTTGGGGCATCTGAAATCTGGTTCCGTATGCCTAAGTTCATACTTGGTTTCATTGGTGCTTCAATAATTTTCTCCTTCTTCTTACCAGACGCACTTGTAAAGGATACTCTAGGTGTGGTTAATGGATATAGAAAGTTTTTCTTTACATTAGCCTTTGTGAGTATTGGACTTGAATCTAACTTTGGTGATATGGCTAAGCTTGTTAAGGGTGGTAAGCCATTAAACCTATACATTGTTGGTCAAACATTTAACCTTGTTCTAACATTGATTGCAGCTTATGTCTTCTTTAGTGGCAACTTCTTTGCACTACCATTCTAAGGTTAAAATATAATTAATGGTTCTATCTAAAAGCCCTTCGGTTGTAGGAGGGCTTTTAATGTTGGGTCCTCCCAAGTTGCAACCTCCTGCTAGTTACAGTATAATTTTTATCGTGGCCAATATTTGATAATCTGAAAGGAAGAGAGTGTAGTTTGAATTCTAAAACAGGGAGGTCTCACTATGAACTTTGAGTATAGAATGCCAACCAAAATAATATTTGGCAAGGATGTTGTTAGTAATAATAAGGATTTATTTAAAGAATTTGGTTCAAATCCAATTTTGGTTACTGGGAACAATTCAGCTAAAGCTAATGGTTCACAAAGGGATGTTATAAGCGCCTTACAAAATAAAAACCCAATAATTTGGGATGAGGTTGAAGAGAATCCCACCCTTAAAAATGTTGAACAGGGTGGAAAGATGGCTAGGGACGGCAACGTGGATTATGTAATTGCAATAGGTGGTGGATCACCTTTAGACGCTGCAAAAGCAGTTGCAGTTTTAGGTGTGAATAGGATTACTCCAAAAGAGCTTTATGACCCTAAAACTTACACCAAAAAGCCCCTTCCAATAATTGCTATTCCTACAACTGCTGGTACAGGAAGCGAAGTTACACCATATTCCGTTCTAACAGTTACAGATCAAGAAACAAAAATGAGTTTCGCTTCAGATGATTTGTTTCCAAAAGTTGCGCTTCTTGATCCTAAGTATACAGAAACCATGTCTAATGATTTAACTATTAATACGGCTATTGATGCTTTATCCCACTTACTAGAGTCGTTTTTTACTATAAAAGCTAGCCCTATGAGTCAATTTATGGTAGTACAGGGTTTAGAGGCTTTTGCAAAGTGCTGGGATGCCTTAATAAAAGGAAATTTTAATTTGGAAATCAGAGAGAAACTTCTATATGCATCTATGATTGCGGGCATTGCTATAGCCCAGACTGGAACGACTTTAGTTCATTCGCTTGGCTACTCTCTTACATATTATAAGGGTATTCATCATGGAAGAGCAAATGGTCTGTTGATGGTTCAATACTTGGAATATCTCAATTCTTCATATCCAGACATGGTTAAATTGGCATTAAATGCAATGGGTTTTGATACACTCTATAAGTTTTCTACAGTAATCAATCAGCTTATTAAAAAAGTAGAATTATCAAATGATGAAATACTTCTCTATGTCAAAAAAGCAGAAAACACAAAGGCGACTTTGAACACTTTAAGAAAGCCGTCGCTTGCTGATTTGTATAGTATTCTAAGGAATAGTACATCTTAAGAGTATGCTAAAGGGCTAATAAGTTTAAATTATTTAAAGGAATTCATGACACTATATAGAAGGAAGTATTAGTATTAGACCAGGAGGTGAATAAGCATGAGTATCGATGTAAAATCTAAAGAATTAGCTGAAGCAGTAAAAGAAACAGATGAGTATAAGGACCTTAACTCAGCCCATGCTAGGTTAAAGCTCGATGTGGCTGCACAAGATCTCATAACAAAGGTTCAGGAACTTCAGGACGGTATTCAGAAAGCGCAGGCGGAGGGGCAGCCTGTTGATAATGCCAAGGTGGAAGAAATGAAAGCACTCCATGTGGCTGCAGGTCAAAATGAAACCCTTAGTAGGCTTTTTAAAAGTCAAGAGACATTTAATAATTTGATGCAATCTGTAAGTGAAAAAATTAGCCAAGAATTATATAAGTAGATAAAAAAGAAACAGACGTTGATCTGTTTCTTTTTTAGTGCTTGATAAGTACTTCCTAAGGAAAAATCAATTGGAAAAGAAATCTTGTTATATAATATTTTATTAAAGAAAAAGATAGGTTTAGACAGCTATGTATTGAGGAGTGAAGTATGTCTAAACCAAAGATCAGTACATTAAAAGTTGCAGCAGCTTACATTGGAACTGTAGTTGGGGCAGGTTTTGCTTCAGGCCAAGAGATATTACAGTTCTTTGGCTTTTTTGGAGCCTTTGGAATTATAGGTATAATTGTTTCAGGATTGTTATTTTCATTTTATGGGTATTTAATATTGAAGTTGGGCAGAAAGCTGAGAGCAGAATCTCATTTACCTGTGATTAGGTACATAGGGGGCAAGTTTCTGGGGACCATTATTGATTATGTAATAACCTTTTTTCTTTTTGGTGCGGTTACAGTAATGGCCGCAGGCGCAGGGGCTCTGCTTCAAGAGCAACTTGGATTACCAGAATTATTGGGAAGTGGCTTTTTGATGATTGTTGCTTTGTTAACAGTATTGCTTGGCATATCTGGTGTTATTAATGCTATTAGTATTGTTACTCCTTTTTTGCTTATTGCAGTATTTGTTATAGCTTTTTTAACGATTTATAGCACAGGCTTTGATTTTAATAACCTAACTACTACCAATTTGGGTATCCCCCCAGTCCCATTTTGGTCAATAGCAGCAATCTTGTATGTCTCCTATAATCTGGTTATGGCTGTAGCTATTTTAGCACCCCTTGGAAAAGAGACAGATGACCAAAAAACTTTGAAAAAGGGAGCTGTGATTGGTGGGTTTGGTCTTGCTATAGGAGCAGGCGCAATTTATCTAGCGGTTTTAGTTAATATGCCCCAAGCGGGAGAGTTTTCAATACCTATGATATTTGTTGTTTCTCAGATATCTCCATTAATACAGTTGGCTTTTGCTGTGGTGATCTTTGCGGAGGTCTATACCACAGCTGTAGGTAGCTTATATGGCTTTGCAGCCAGGATAATTCCACCTAATCACCCAGCTAGCTGGAAATACATAGTTGGTACGAGTATTGTGGCTTATGGATTCAGTCAATTAGGTTTTACTAACCTTGTAAGGTATCTATTTCCCGCTGTTGGAGCTATGGGAATTCTTATGCTTGGAGGGTTATCCTGGGTTTATCTCAAGGAAATGAGTATTTATATGCTCTTCAAGAGAGTTGCTTCACAACCAGCATATAAGAAAAAAACAAATAAGCTAGAAGAACCCAAAAAATCAGTATACAAGCAAGATCATAAAAAATAATCAGATAGCCAAGTTTTGTTTTACATCATAGATAATTTTCTATTATTTAGAAATAAGTCAATTCTATTAAGAGCTGCATATATATTGTCTACAGAAGTTGCATATGAAAGACGCAAGTAATTTTTCCCATACTCTCCAAAGGATGCTCCATCCAAAACTGCCACTCCAGCTTTTTCTAACAAATCATGAGCCAATTTTGTGCTTGTATTTCCTGTTCCGGTAATATTGGGGAAAGCATAAAAAGCTCCTTTAGGTTTATGGCAGTATAAGCCTGGTATTGTGTTAAGTCCATTTATAAGGATTTCACGTCTTTTTGCAAATTCTTGTACCATTTTAGTTGTTTCGTCCTGGCAGTTTAGGATAGCTTCTGCACCAGCTATTTGCACAAAGGGAGCTGTACAGCTGTTTGAATTAATAATTAAACGACTAATATGTTGTGCTAATTCTTGAGGCATTAGACCATAACCAAGCCTCCAACCTGTCATAGAAAATGTTTTTGAAAAACCATCAACAATGACGGTCCTTTCCTTCATTCCGGGAAAAGATCCTATAGAAGTTGGTGCCTCATCATAATATATTTTACTATAGACTTCATCAGATAATACCAGCAAGTCATTTTTAATACATAGCTTAGCTATTTCCGATAACTCCTTATTAGTCAAAATGCCCCCTGTAGGATTATGGGGAGAGTTAAGTATTAACATTTTAGTTTTAGGAGTGATTAATTTAGCAAGTTTATCAACATCTATACTAAAATTATCGCCGATTTCCTCTATGGGAAGTGGAACAGGAATTCCACCGCAAAAACGTATAAGAGATTCATATATTGGGAACCCAGGATTAGGATAAATAACCTCATCACCTGGATTGACACAAGCCATCATAGTATAGGATAAAATAGGTTTTGCACCTGGAACTATAACTACTTCGCTAGGCTCAAACTTTATATTTCTAAGCTTTCCACTATAGTCTGCTATTACTTCCTGTACTGCAGCTAGACCTCCGGCAGCACAGTACTTTGTTTGGCCCTGATGCAATGCTTTAGCGGCAGAGCCAATCACACGTGCTGGAGATGAAAAGTCTGGTTCACCTATTTCCATATGTATAACCTTTACTCCTTGGCTTTCTATTTTTCTAGCTCTTGCCAACACTTCAAAGGCAGATTCAGTGCCTAATCCAGATATTCTATCGGCTAAAAATCTTTTCATTTTATGTGACACCACCTTCGGTAGTAATTATTTTGACTAACAAGAAGAAGACTGTTCTCTCAAGAAATGCTATTGTCCTCCACTGGAGGACATCAATTCTAATTACACCTATTTTAGAGACAGATACTTCTTTTGTCAATGGTAATTTTAAAAAAGGCAGAAATAATCTGTTTGAAAATATTTACAATAGTTGAAATTCTCGTTAATCCTCTGACGATCCAAGGATGTTGTAATCCCTTTTCTTTCATGGCAGTTATTATAGTGCTAAGAAGGGTATTTAGGGCTTCAGGAGCTGGGCTAGCAGCCATGGCAATATATCAATGCACCATGTGGATTGTAAGGGTGTCTCTCTGGAATATGCTGGGCAGTTAGCTTTAGCTGGATCCTTGGAAAGTTTTTTCACAAGAAAAGTAGTAAATAGTTAGTTGATTGTTCACTACTTTAATAATTTGTGCAAATCCGATGCTCTAAGATCATAATCTTCTACTAAACCCTGTATTAAGATCTCAGTATCAATAATTTCATACTGATATTGATTTTGTATTTTTCTTAAATAATTGAAGGTTTCCTCTTCACCTATCATTTCTTCAACTTGTATCCAGAAGTTTGCACCTTTTAAATAGACTGCTTGTCTATAATTGGCGGCAGAAGGAAAATCCTGAAGCTTTCTAACAATGGGAAAGCCTCTATAAGTATTTTCTGCTAAAGAAAAGTAGATTTTAAAAATATCTGCTACCGGCAATCCTTTTTCTTGACAGTATTTGTAAGCTGCATAGTTTGCCAAACCTTCATCAATCCAGCTTTCATTTAGTTGATCATTACCAACTAAAGAATACCACCACTGATGAGCAATTTCATGGGCTACTGTGAATAGATCTATGATCTGATCTTCATTTAGAAATATCATTCCAGAAAACTCCATACCCTTAAAATAATCCATTGGAACATCTACAAATACCAGAGAAGAATATGGGTATGGTCCAAATTTTTCACTATAGAAGTTAAAAACGTCTTGTGTATTTGTAACTAAATCAATCCTATGGTCCCTAGAATAATAGGAAATTTCTGGTCCATTATAGATCTTGCGATTTATTCCTGCTAGGGTTCCCATTACCAGAGAAAAATCTCTTATGGGTAAAGTCTTAAAGCGGTAGTGGTTGCCTGTATGGGTATATGGATGTGGAGACATAATATCTTTATCAGTATATAAGTTAATTTCAAATATGGCAGTCTCAAAAAAATAGGGATCAGCATGTGGAATCCATTGGAAGCTAACCCAGTTGTCTTTTATTCTAGGTGCTATGACTGGATACCATAAAGATAAGAGATAAATCTCATCATATTTGCCAAACCTAGTAAAATTGCTTTTAAAGTGAGTCTCAAAACTGAGAGATATAATAACTGTGTCTTCTGGCATCATAGTATGTGGTAGATAAATGATAATTTTATCTGTATAACTTTTAAAGTTAACACTTTTGTTATTAATTTTTAAAGAGAATACCTCTATATTATTTACGCCTACCATGTTAGCAGGCAGATTAATTTGAATATCATCAAGAGGCTCACCCCATGAGTTTATAAAGAAGATATCTAGTTCAGCCGCTAAATGTGTATTGGCATCTTCAATTTCCATATAATATATTGGGAAAGAACTACGTGTAGGCCTTGAGGCCATGTCATTTTTTGAAATGGCTTCAAAGCTAAAAGTACCATCATTACCCTTTTGGGGCAAGGGTATTAAATAAGAAAAGCCTAAGGAAAGTATGACTAAAAACAAGATTATAATACTGAGCTTTTTCATGGTTTTCTCCTAAAAAAGTACTTACATCTTATTGTTACACTTTTTAAGGATAAAATCTAGAGAAATTATTTAGGCAGTATTACTGGCTTTATAAGCATATTTCTTCTATAATAGATATTGATCACAAATATATTTGAACTTTAATAATCAACCCAAGGGGAAAAATGATGAAAAGAATAGCTTTTGATAAAGAGTTTATAGTCCCTACTTTATTTTTTTTTGTAGCAACAATTATAGTATTTTTTTGGGAACCTGTTTTGGCAATTCTCCTAGGAATTTTGACTGCGGGAGTCGTGTTGTTTTTCAGAGATCCCCATAGGGACATATTGGTGGATAAAAGTACTATAGTTTCTCCTGCAGATGGGAAAGTAATGGGAGTGGATATAGTAGAAGAAAGGGAGTTTTTTAACTCCAAGGTTAAAAAGATCACTATATTCCTATCTGTTTTCGATGTGCACATTAATAGATCACCTATTGCAGGTGAGGTTAGTGAAGTTCACTATTCAGCTGGAAAATTTTTACCAGCTTACAAAGCAGAAGCAGGTACACTAAACGAAAAAAATAAGATATTTATTAAAGGTGAAAAATTTAATGCCATAGTTGTGCAGATAGCTGGTTTTGTGGCTCGCAGAATTGTATGCAGGGTACAACCAGGCATGAATTTAGAAAAAGGGCAAAAGTTAGGCTTAATTAGATTTGGTTCATGTACAGAATTATATATACCACTTGGAGCAGAACTTTTGGTCAAAAAGGGAGATAGGGTTAAGGGTGGAGAAACCATCATGGGGAGGTGGAAAGATGAAAAATAGAGCATGGTTACCAAATTCGGTAACACTATTGAATCTTATTTTAGGTTTTTATGCAATCATTTTGATTATTAGGGAGCAATTTGTAATTGCAGCATTTTTAATATTTGTAGGAATGATATTAGATGGTATTGATGGAAGGCTAGCCAGGAAAATTGCAGTAGATAATCCAATAGGTAAAGAATTAGATTCTCTTGCTGATTTAATTTCCTTTGGAGTGACACCTTCATTGCTGATTTATCAGATGTACTTGACAGAATATAGTATTCTAGGTGTGGTTGTAGCAGTCATATTCCCAGTATGTGGGGCAGTACGACTAGCCCGTTTTAATGCAGTAGATAGTACTGACTCTTCTAATTATTTTAAAGGGCTTCCAATTACTGCAGGCGGAGGGATTTTGATATCCTTTGTTCTGGCTGGAGCAAGTCTTCCTAGTGTGGTTTTTATTCCTATAGTACTGTTGGTAGGATACCTTATGATTAGTACAATAAAATATCCTAATTTTAAAAAAGCTACCCCATTTCAAGCAAAATTTATAATTGCGTTTATTGGGGCATGCCTTGTTATTGCATTAAATAATCCAAGTTCAATGCTAATGAATATGCTGGTTGGCTATGTATGTTTGGGGCTAGGCTTACATGTTTCACCTATTCCAAAGTTAGCAAGGTTGTTTTATACTTCTTAATTATCAGATTGTCGATTACTAAATTTAGTGAACTCGTTCAGCTAAAAGCTGAACAACGAGGAATTGAGAAGTAGGGGTCTTAACCATATAGAATACTTTGGATAAATATTGGACAATGATTAAAGGAACCACACGGGTTCCTTTAATTTTTTCTAAAATTTGGGACAAATAGGACTATAGTCCTATGTATAAATTTATAATAATATGATACGTTTTACCCAAAAGGTTTGGGGGGATATAATGTTTAATTTTGCAAATAAATCGGAAATAACAGAAGATATTGTTGAAAATTCTAATGAAATGCAGCACGCCCAGAGGTCGGAGAAAAACTTTGAAGCATCTCAAAAGAATATAGGGATTGATTTGGGGTATGGTTATGTCAAACTAATCGATTCCGTTGGTGAAATCAAATTTCCTAGTATTGTAGGTATAGGTAGAGAGCTTCAGTATAGTTCTTCACTTAAATTTGCCAAAGAAAATGTGGAAACAAAGAACATAGCTGTTAAAGTAGATAAAGAGTCTTACTTTGTAGGGGAACTGGCCCTTAGACAAAGTGATATAGCATCTCGTTCCCTGAATTTGCAAAAAGTTAATGATAATAATTCAAAGATTTTAATGCTCACTAGTGTCGGTATGTTGAACAAATGGGACAATGAATCATTCAATATTGTTACTGGACTGCCTATTAATCAGTTTTCTGAACAACGAGATTGGGCTGATAAGCTTGTCGGACACCATGAAGTGACTTTTGTAGGCGATAGGACTGAAAAGGTAAAAAACTTTAGTATTAAAAAGGTACATATAATACCCCAACCCTTTGGAACTTTATATGATCAGATGCTCAATAACTCAGGTGGAGTCATCAATAAGGATTTAGCAGATATGATGATAGGTGTTATAGATGTAGGCTACAAAACTACTGGATTTGCAGCTATTAACCAGGTGGAACTTGTTGAACATTTGAGTTTCTCTAATACTACTGCATTATCAAGTGCGTATAGAATGATTGCCAATTACTTTAGAAAGGAATATGGAATCGACAAAGAGGTTTTTGAATTAGATGAAATCCTTGAAAGTGGTTGGTTAAAATTAGCAGGTAAAAATCAGGATATCACTTATATTAAAAATGAGGTATATGAAAAAATAGCTAACAAGATTGTCCTTGATATAAATTCATTATGGAATTACCGTGATTTTGATGTTATATTCATGACAGGTGGTGGAGGCCAAGCTTTGAGTAGCTTTATCCTAAAGAATTTTCCAAATATGAAGCTGGTTGAAGGGTCGCAACACGCCAATGTAAGAGGTTATCAAAAGCTAGCAAACAATATATTTAGAAGCTAGTAAAGAAAACTTGGCTTAACATACTTTTTGATAGTTTAAATAATAGTGTAAAAAAGAGTCAGCTTGGGAGGCTGACTCTTTACGTTTCAATTGGTTATTTCGTTTCTATTTATTTTCTTCTTCCATAACACTAAACCTTGGAAAACATACAACTTGACCTGATATATCATCAACCTCATTTATAGAGAAATCCCATTTTCGTAAGCTAACAGGTGGTGGTATCATTTGGATAGCATTTGGTGTTACTGCGTAATATAAAGACATAGCATTTCTTGTACGTGAAAAAAATATCCATCTTAACATTAGATAAGATACCATTGTTAAGAAAAGTGCAGGTGGAAGAGTTTTAATATAATTGACAGAGCCTATCATTATTAAGAAAAATGATATCAATATAGGATCAATTAGTGGCACTATATTTAGTGAGTAGGCTTTTTTCTTTAAGGGCCACAATATGTTTACTCCATAGCAATTCATTAAGTCTAATAGACTATGCGACGATATTCCAATGAGCGAAAATAAAAAAAGAAGCCAGAAATTTGTTTGAGCAAATATTAAATGCAGACCAAAGGCAATGGTAGCTGCAATAATGGGCATTCCAACTAGAGAATGGGTAATTGCACGATGCTGTAACCAGCTGGGCAAGTCCCTTCTCCGTTTCATTTTTTTATATCCCCAGAGCACATCAAAATCCGGGGCTATTGAGCCTAACATTGAACTTAGATAAATTGGATTAGTTAACGATAAAGGATCACCAGATAATGTCCCTAAAGCCAATCCTGCCAGGGAGTGTGTGATCATATCCATGTTTATTCACCCCTTTTATAACCCTGATTATTATCCTACCATGTTTTTAAAGTAATTACACCTTATATTCATAAAAAATCACTTTTTCTTAATATTTACCTTATAAATAACTGAGGTTATTGGTTAGATGTGGCATTTATGATAAAATACCTTTAGATGGTATCTACATGAACCATACTAAATAGTTTCGTAACTTAGCATACTAAGCTTAAGATCTTAAATTACCGTAAAGAAGATAAACAAAAAGCCGCTTTAAGCCTAATGGCAAGAGACGGAAATTCCCATGAAGGTAGCTTCAGGTTTTTCCTGAAGTATTTTTAATTAGAGGTGATATAAATACAATGGAAATATTAAAAAATATAAGAGAAACTAAGGATTATATCAATGAATTAAAAAAGAAAGGTAGTAGCATTGGGTTTGTTCCTACCATGGGATATTTTCACCAGGGTCATCTTGAGCTGATGAGACAATCAATACTAAAGGGACACGACACTATAGTAAGTCTATTTGTAAACCCTACTCAATTCGGACCAACAGAAGATTTTGATAGTTATCCAACAGATTTACAAAGAGATTTCGATTTGGCAAAAGACATAGGTGTGAAAGCAATTTTTTTGCCAACTACTAAGGAAATGTACCCGGATGGCTATAAGACATATGTAGAGGTTGAGGGTCTATCTAATGTACTATGTGGGGAAAACAGGCCAGGACACTTTAGAGGTGTTACTACAGTCGTTTTAAAGCTATTTAATATAGTGCAACCCAATCAAGCTTTCTTTGGGCAAAAGGATGGGCAACAAGTAATTGTGATAAAGAAAATGTTAAGAGATTTAAATCTTGATATTCAGATTGATGTAATACCAACTGTAAGGGAAAAGGATGGCCTTGCTATGAGTTCGAGAAATGCATACTTGAGTCCAAAAGAGAGAGAAGTGGCACCTTTACTATATAGAACATTAAAAATCCTTGAGGAAAAGATTCTCAATGGAGAAAGAAAAACTTCAGTTCTTTTAAAGGAAGGAAAGGATAATCTTTCAAAAGAACCTTTAGCTGAGCTACAATATATAGACATTAGAAGTACTGATGACCTTTCCCTTATGGAAGAGCTTAGAGGCGAATTTATGATAGCCATGGCTGTCAAAGTAGGGCCTGCTCGCCTTATTGACAATATAGTATTAAGGGTATAAATAATTTGAATAATAACAAGTCAACTTACATATCAAAAAAGGGGACTAATAGTGGACCGTTATCAGATTTATTCTAAGTACTTGATGGAAATATTTGGAGAAAAAGTATATAAGGTACCTGTAAATTTACCCGGGACCTGTCCTAATAGAGATGGCACCATAAGCCTCGGTGGCTGTACTTTTTGTGATGAACAAGGTTCAGGCTTTGAATGCCTTTCAAACACTTTATCTATTCAAGAACAAATTTGTAAAAATCAAGAGTTTTTTAGAAAGAGATTTGGTGCCAGTAAGTTCATAGTGTACTTTCAAGCATTTACAAATACCTATAAACCATATCAGCAATTTGTAGAGGAGATAGAGGTAGCAGTTAAGGAAGAAGATGTCATAGGTATCTCTTTGTCTACGAGACCAGACTGTATTAATGACAAGTATCTCGATTTTCTATATGAATTAAAAGTAAAAAATAGTCTTGAGGTTGATATTGAGCTTGGCTTACAGACTGTTAATTATCATACCCTGACAAGAATAAATAGGGGACATACTTTGGCAGAGTTTTTAGATGCAGTAATTAGGATAAAGAAACGAGATTTGAAAATTTGTTCACATGTAATTTTAAATTTACCAGGGGATACAGATCTAGATATTATAGAAAATGCTAAAATAATATCTTCTTTAGGAATAGACTATGTAAAGTTACACTCTTTATATATAGTAGAAAACACATTATTAGGGAAGCAATACCTAAATAAAGAGTTTACCGTTGTCTCCTTAGATGAATATGTAGCTAGGGTAGTGACTTTTTTAGAGTATTTGTATCCAGCAGCTGTAGTCCAGCGGTTAGTAGGTAAGGGGCCAAAAGGAAAACTTCTTTTTAGTAATTGGGATACCAGTTGGTGGAAGATAAAAGAGCTGATCGAGACTAGACTAGAAGAGCTTGATACCTATCAAGGTAAGAAATGTGACTATTTAAACGGAAAGGCACTAAGGAAATTCTAAACACTTATCAAAAAGATGGGTGTTTTTTTTATTAGGTGACATATATCACAGATGCATAGGATTATTAAGGATACAATGTGTTTAAAGCTAGAACAAAATTTTAAGGGGGCACATTAAATGTTTGGTTTATTTAAAAATGAAAAGGAAGATACTCAGGAAGTAAAGAAGGAAAATCTTAATATGTTTTGTTATCAATGTTCACAAACTCCAAAGGGTGGTTGTACAAAAATTGGTGTTTGTGGCAAGGATAAGGATATTGCTAGCCTACAGGATACAATTATTTTTGGTTTAAAAGGAGTAGCAGCCTATGCAACACATGCCAGAGAGATGGGTTATACTGACCCAGAAGTAGATGCAATTACCCAAGAGGCTTTATATACTACTCTTACAAATTCTAACTTTAATCTTCAAGAACATATAGAAATGGTCTTAAAAGTAGGGACTGCAACAGTAAAAGTTATGGACTTACTTGATAGAGCTCATGTAGAAAAACTAGGAGTTCCAGAACCGGCAACAGTAACAAATGACAAGGTAGAGGGTAAAGCAATCATCGTAACTGGACATAACTTATTTGCCTTAGAAAATCTTCTTAAGCAATCAGAAGGTAAAGGAGTAAATATTTATACTCACTCTGAAATGTTACCAGCACATGGTTATCCACAGTTAAAAAAATATAAGCATTTAAAAGGCAACATTGGCAAGGCCTGGTTTGATCAAAGAAAGCTTTTTGAACAATTTCCTGGAGCTATTCTTGCAACCACAAACTGTGTAATGCCAATTAAAGGTAGCTATGCAGACCGTTTCTTCTCTTATGGTGTTACAGGGCTTGAAGGAGTTCAAAAGATTAATAATGATGATTTTACTGCAGTAATTGAAAAGGCACTTTCATTGCCAGAAGCAAATATGCAGTCAGATAAGGTGCTATCAACAGGTTTCCACCATGCAACAGTACTTTCAATTGCACCACAAATTATTGATGCAGTAAAAGCAGGAAAGATAAAACGCTTCTTTGTAATAGCTGGTTGTGATAAGCCAGGTAAAGGTGGAGATTACTATAGAGAGCTTGCATTATCGGTACCAGAGGACTGTGTAATCATAACAACCTCTTGTGGTAAATTCCGTTTCAATGATCATGATTTTGGAACAATTGATGGAATTCCAAGATACATTGACCTTGGCCAGTGCAATAACTCTGGATCAGCAGTTAAAATCGCTGTTGCGTTAGCTGAAGCCTTTGATTGCTCTGTAAATGATTTACCACTAACTATAGCATTGTCATGGTTTGAGCAAAAAGCCGTTGCAATCTTGTTAGGTTTACTAAGCCTCGGTGTGAAGAATATTTATCTAGGACCAAATCCACCAGAATTCTTAACTGAAAATGTTGTAAAAGTACTTCAGGATAACTTCGATATTAAATTAACAGGAAACGCAAAAGAAGATCTAGCAGCTATGCTTGGATAAAAAGCATTTTGCCTTCGATATATAGAAAAGAAGATTATCCCCCATTTCGATATCATGTGGAAATGGGGGATATTTATTTATTCATATTGCAAATGATGCACGGCGTTTAAGCGATTTGTTTTCAAAATTGCTAGCTACCTCAATTAGATGATATAATATCAAGTAATGATTATTTTTGGGGGGTAATAAATTGAAACCGGATATTAATTTACTAAGAAAAATTCCTGTTTTCTCTGAATTGGATGATGATCTAATTGATAATATTGCAGAGTTAACTTTTATAAAAAAATATTCAAAAAATGAAATGGTTTTTTTTGAAGGTGACCCTGGGGAGGCTATCCACTTTGTAAAGTCTGGGAAGGTAAAGATTTTTAAAACTTCAGAGGCTGGCAAGGAGCTGATTATAAATATACTGAGCTCTGGTGATATTTTTGCTGAAGTAACCCTTTTTCAAAGAAATGTAAATTACCCTGCCTCAGTTGAGGTAATAGAAGATGGAGAAATAGGTTTTATTAGAAATAGGGATTTGGAAAGATTGATTTCTGATAATCCTCAGTTGGCCATGGAACTTTTACGAGCAATGACAAATAAGCTTAGGGAAGTACAGCAAAGAGTTAGAGAGCTTGGAAGTAATGATGCCATTGAAAAGACTATTCGTATCTTAATTACCTTGTCAAAGAATCATGGTAGCAGAACGCAGGATGGAATAGCACTTTGTAAAAATATTACCCGTCAGGATATGGCAAGCTTAGTGGGTACCACAAGGGAAACAATGAGTCGAATACTTTCAAAATTTAGTAAGGAAGGTCTTATAGATATAAATGGAAGAACAATTGTTATTAAGGATGTTGATGCGCTAGAGGGGTATTATATATAGTTTGTTTCAAGAGGAGCTCTTAGGAGTTCTTTTTTTATTCCTGTTAATAGAATAAAAAGTCCATTGATATATCAGAATAAGAAAATAGATAATCAGTAAAGCTTATATTTAAAAAATAGTAATAATCTTAGTAAGTTGGGTGGGAGGAAGTTTTTTGATGTATTTACGAATTTTGAAAGCAGTAATAATTAGTATGCTTCTGTTTTTTATTATAAATGGTTCTAATGTAGTTTTGGCCCACTTGCCTGTTACTTTATATACAGAAGATGGAGAGGCCATAAATTCAAGAAAAGAGGAAAACTTAGACCAACCCTATAGTCCAAAAGAAACTTGTGGTACCTGCCATGATTATAATTCAATTCTCAATGGCTATCACTTTACTAGTGAATGGGAAAGATGGTCTGTTTTAAGTTATAGACAGTTAGCGGAAAAGGAAAATGAATGTCCAGATGAAATAGATATGACTGCTTTTGATTTTGCTACTAAGATTAGACTTAATGAAGATAACTTAGCTTTTGGAGCATTTCATCCAGGCGGAGGGATGCTGGAATTTGATAGACAGCTAAGAAGGTATGATGATGCCTTGCGGGAGAATTCGTCTTTAGCTGAAAGCTTCGATGGAGACTATTATAATAGCCAGTGGGTTGAGAGTGGGGTTGTGGAAATTGACTGTCTTTTATGTCATCTGCCTGGATATGATTATCAGGCTAGGGTAGAACAAATGGAAAAAGGTAACCTCAGATGGGCTGCAACTGCGGGAGCTGGACTAGGATCTGTAGATGGAAGTGTTTTAGAAGGAGAGGAACCACAAGTAACTTATGATTTGGATAGTTTTACTACAAGGGGCACGGTGGATTTAGAGATTGTATCCGCTAGTGATGAAAATTGTCTTTCTTGCCACGGTTCTATGGGTTTAAGACAAGCAGGATTTGTTTGGAATAAGGAAAACAACCCTGATATTCATAACCAGGGTGAAATGAATTGTTTAGACTGCCATTTTATTATAGACACAGATGATACTCCTGCTATTAATCATCAGATAGCTACAGGCAAGGCTGAAGTAGGTGCAGCTGCAGAGTTTGCTGGAACCATGTTAAGCTGTGGCGAGTGCCATGACAGAGGAGAATTGGGCGCACCTAGGCCAAGACATAATACAATTAAGATTTCCCACCTAGAGTACATATCCTGTCAAGGATGTCATGTACCAAATCAAACCATGGAAGCCACTAGTGTTGTAGATGTAACCACAGGTGAAATTATTGATTTTACCAGGGATATGGAGAATGTGCAGAGTACAGAGGGCAGTTTGCCACCTCATTTACAAAGGCTAGATGATTACATATATCCCGTAAATTTGGTCAATGGGGTATGGTGGGGTAATAGAAATACAGATGGTACGATAGTTCCATTATATCTAACAGAGATAGAGGCAGCTTTTAATGCAATAATAAATAAGATTAGTAATGATACAAAAAATGGACATCGAGAAGTAAATTCTCAGGAAGAAATTATTGCAATGCTTAACTCACTTTCTAATGTTCTTGCTGAAAATGAAAGATTAGATATAATTCAGCCTGTCTATGTCAAAGGTGGTCAAACATACGAAATTGATGAAAGCGAAGATCTCTTAGTACTCGAAAGTAATGGAATTGAGCAAGAAACATTTCTGATAGCTCACAATGTCCTTTCTGCAGAAGAAGCTTACGGGGCAGGAGGGTGTTCCGATTGTCATAACCCTAATTCTCATTGGATAGCGGGGCAAGTCCTGAAGGATCCTTGGGGACCAGATGGAGTCCCGGTTTATACTACTCAGGGCAATGTATTAGGTTTAAATAGGACAATAATGAGCTACTATTACATATATCAAAACTTCTTTAGAACAATACTTTTCCTTGGAATTTTGGGTGCTTTTATATTTACAGTAGTACACTATCTTGTGATAGGCCCCAAAGGAAAGCATCTAGCTAAGTTACCAAGAAATATGACGCGCTATTCTCCTCTTGAAAGAGTTTCCCATTTCATCAGAATGGGCAGTACCACCTTACTAATTATTACGGGTATTGGTTTTGCTTTAAACGCAATGGGCATTTTAAATCTAGGAGGAGGCTACTATTCCGCTAGAACTATTCACATTTTGCTTGGTGTTCTCTTTATAATCAGTTCTTTATCAGCGAGTGCTGTCTGGTATAAGAATGCTCTAATTAAGTCCTATGACATTGAATGGTTTAAGAAATTTGGTGGGTACTTTACAAAGCAAGAATGTCATGTTCCAGCTGGACATTTTAATGCGGGACAAAAGATTTTTTACTGGATCTCAGGTATCTTGAGTGTGCTACTTGCTGTGACTGGGGTAACGCTAATATTAAGAGGTAATCTTCGTGGAAGTTGGCTTATTTTTGCGGCCACAATCCATGGACTAAGTTCTATTCTTCTTATATCTGCAGTTATCGTCCATGCGTATCTGGGTAGTGCTGCAAATCCTGGAACATGGAGAGTTTTAGTAGATGGAAAGGTTTCTGAGGAATGGTGTAAACATCACCACCCAGATGCAGATATTGAGTATAATGATGAAAAGAAATGAGCCCCTTGATTATCTATTATTTTAGTGTCCATAATTTGTACATTATGGTAAGGGAAAAAAAGCTGTTTTCTAAAGGAAACAGCTTTTTTTTGTGGAAGTAATAATACGGCAAATAATAATTTTTTTCTTTTTACTAAAATGAAAAGCAATAATCTTTAAATAATAGATAGGGGGGAGTCTACTTGAAAACTTTAAGAGTAAAGGCTGAATTGTGTGATGGTTGTGGTATTTGTGAGTTAGTATGTTCCAAGGTTAATTTTAAGAAGGAAGATAGGGAGAAGTCTGCTATTAGGATAAGTGAAAAAACAGAAGGTTACGACATAAATGTATGTAATCAATGTGGTGAGTGCGTGGAAGTGTGCCCTACAATGGCACTGCATAAAAGTAAGTTGGGTGTAATTATGATAGATAAAGATAAATGTGTGGGTTGCTTTGCATGTATAGGATTTTGCCCAACATTATCAATGAGAATGCATAAGGATTATTTAGAGCCATTTAAGTGTATTGCATGCGGTAAATGTGCCAAGGAGTGCCCTACTGAAGCACTTTATATAGAAAAATTATAAAGGAAAGGAGAGATGGATAAACATGGCTTATAATATAGAAGAAATGAAAAATGCCCATAAGCTTTTAACTGAAATGAAGTATGATGTTGGTTCTGTAGATAAGGGTTATACTAATCGTACCCTATATATAAACCTATCTGAAAATAAAATTGAAAGCAAACCAGTTACAGAGGAAGTTAAGGAGAAATTTATAGGCGGCAGAGGCTTCGGATTATATTATCTATGGAATGCAGTTAACGAGAATACTAAATGGAATGATCCTGAAAATGAAGTAATCATATCATCTGGGCCTATCGGGGGAATCACCCAATACCCAGGTACTGGCAAATCACTAGTTGTAAGTTTATCGCCCTTAACAGGAGTACCAATTGACAGTAATGTTGGTGGTTACTTTGGTCCATATTTAAAGTTTTCAGGGTGGGATGCACTAGAGCTTCAAGGAAAAGCTGAAAAAGATGTGATAATCTATATTGATGGTGACAATGGTCGTATTTCCATTGAAGAAGCGCCATTAGAAGAGACAGATTCTCATCTTATTGCAGAGCATCTTACAGAAATGTATTCAGATAGTGACTATGGAAAGAGAAATATATCTGTAGTTTCAGCTGGTAAAGGGGCTGAAAATTCTCATGTCGGTCTCTTAAACTTTTCGTTTTGGGATCTTAAGAGAAAAGCACTTAGAATTAAGCAGGCTGGGCGCGGGGGTATAGGAACAGTTTTTAGAGATAAGAAGGTTAAGGCAATAGTTGTTAAATACTCCAATACTAAGGGAGATTCTAATAAACCTGCTGATAGGAACAAAGTAGTTGAATTAGGTATTAAGCTCCATAAAGAAATCCACGATCTAGATGATAAGCAAAATAGAATGAGAAAGACTGGTACAGCTTATTTAACAGAGATTATGAATGACTATGATTTGTTGCCAACTAATAACTTTAAATTTGGTTCCCATCCAGATGCCCATAAGATTTCTTCCAAGGAGTTTAGTAAGTGGTTTCAGTTAAGTGGGAGTGACGGTTGCTGGTTCGGATGTACATTAGCTTGCTGTAAGGTTGTTCCAGATTTTGAAGTGCTTACTGGCCCATACAAGGGACAAAAGGTAGTTGTGGATGGTCCTGAATACGAAACTGTTGCTGCAGTAGGTTCAAATTGTGGCATCTTCGATAGTCAGTACGTTCTAGAATCAAACTTCTATTGCGATACCTATGGAGTAGATACTATCTCGGTGGGCAATATTACTGGTTTTTGTATGGATTGCTATGAAGAGGGAATACTTGATAAAGAAAAAACTGGTGGTCTGGAGCTTACCTTTGGCAATAAAGATGCTGCCTTAGAGCTTTTGCATCAAATGGCTAGAGGAGAAGGCTTTGGTAAAATTGCAGGGTTAGGGGTACGTAAGCTTAAAGCATTGTTTGTTAAGGAATATGGTGCTGATGCAGAATTCTTAGATGACATTGGAATGGAGAACAAAGGTCTAGAGTATTCAATGTATATGCCCAAGGAATCCTTGGCACAGCAGGGTGGATATGCATTAACAAATAAGGGACCACAGCATGATGAAGCATGGTTAATTTTCATGGACATGGTCAACAACCAAATCCCAACCTTTGAAGATAAAGCGGAAGCTCTCTTCTATTTCCCGATTTTCAGGACATGGTTTGGTTTAGTGGGACTTTGTAAGCTTCCTTGGAATGATGTAGTTCCTGCAGATAACCATACAAGGGAAAATGCACAAAATGTTCCTGAGCATCAGGAAAATTATGTGCAGATGTTTACAGCAATTACAGGACGAAAAATGGAAAACGCTGATTTAATTAATCAGTCAGCTCCTGTATATCACTTCCAGAGAGTATTTAACTTTAGGATGGGTTATGGAAGCAGAGAAAATGATAGTGCTCCAACACGTTCCATAGGGCCTGCTACACTTGAAGAGTATCTATCACGAGAAGAAAGGTATGATAAACAGTTAAAAGAAATTGTTGGAATTGATCCAACAGAAATGAAGGCTGAGGATAAGTTTCAGGCAATGAGAAAGTTTAGAAGAGATCAATACAATCAGCTGTGTGATAGTGTATACGCTAGGAGAGGCTGGACGAAAAATGCAGTTCCTACGTTAGAAACTCTAAAGCAGTGGGGCATTGATTTCACAGAGGTTGTGGATGTTGTTAAAAAACACCTGTAGCTTTGAGAAGTGAGAAGTGAGAAGTGAGAAGTGAGACGTGAGACGTACACCGGGAAATAGGAGTGGAGTTTTATGATAAAGGTTAATGGAAAAAATGTGGACTGGAATGAAGGAATGACAATAGAGACTGTTTTAGAGAAATGCAATTACACCTACCCGTCAATTGTGGTAAGTGTAAATGGTACGGTAATTCATAAGGACAAATACTCTACCACAGTCATCAATGACGGAGACGATGTTAAGGTGATCCATATGGTGGCTGGAGGATAATTAAAAACATAAGGATTTAAAGGGGCAGGCTGGTTGGAACATACAATTACTTGCCCTTTTTCCTTTTGGATAGTTCTTTAGATTAATCTATATGATATTAGTAATATTGACTTCTAAGAGAGATAATCTGGTAATGGAGACTTTAAATAGAATAGGTGGTGTTACATTGAAAAACATACAAAAGAAGATACTTTTAATTACTACAGGGGGTACGATTGCTAGCAAAAAAGACAGGCAAACGGGTCAGATTCATTCAGGAGTTATTAGTGGTTTTAGCCTGGCCAGCTTGATACCAAGCTGGAAGGATTTTTCTTGTGAAGTACATGATCTATTTCAATTACCAAGTGGTCACCTGACCATGTCTAATTTAAGAAAGGTTAGCCAGATTATTGACCAGGCTTTTAAAGAGGAAAAATGTACTGGCGTTGTATTAACCCATGGCACAGATACCCTTGAAGAAACAGCTTATTTTCTAGATCTAATCTTACAGAACAATGGACCTGTGGTGTTAACTGGTTCTCAGCTGCCGCCTGAAGAAATAGCATCCGATGCCCTTAGAAATTTACAGGATTCTCTGCAGGTTGCCATTAGTGAGGAAAGTAAAGATAAAGGGGTTGTGGTTGTATTTAACGGCAAGATATATGCAGCGGCTGAAGTAATTAAGATACATACAAGTAATTTAGATGCTTTTGGAGCTCCTGGTTGGGGGCCAATAGGGTATTTGGATGAAAAAGAGGTAGTCTATAAAAGAGTAGTAAATAACCATGTGAAGCTTGCATTAGGAAACATGGACAAGGAAAGTAAGGTTTATATAATAAAGTTTGCACTCGGGATGGATGGGTGTCTTATTGATATGGCATTAAAGTCGGGAGCAGATGGTTTGGTTTTAGAAGGCTTTGGCAGGGGACAGATACCTCCAGAAGCAGTAGGGCAGGTAAAAGAAGCTGTTAATCATGGCATACCAGTTGTTTTAACATCTCGGTGTTATGAAGGAACTGTAAGAGGGGTTTATGACTATAAAGGTTCGGCAGCCCAGCTTGAGAGACTTGGTGTAATTTTAGGCAATGATTTGCCTGGGCAAAAGGCAAGGATTAAACTTATGCTTGCACTTAATAACCAGATGAGTATTACAGAAATAAAAAACTTATTTTGATTTCAACCCATACATATTGTAATGAAAAAGGTCCATGGTTGCAGCATTTAGGTCAAATGGGCTATCGTTTTTTAACCAGCTTAATAAGAGTGCATAAAAACCCCCTACTAGTGCTAAAGCAGCAACCTGGGTATTCTGTTTTGGGATTAAACCTAACTCTAAGGCCTCGTTCAAATCATCAAGAGCAAGCTGTACTAGTCCATCCTGTAAAACTGATAGATGCGTGTTGATAAGAGGACTAGCATGTGGTGCTTGGATAAGCATGAGCCTTGCAAGACTTCTTTCTTTGATGAATAGCCGCACGCAAGCATTCATCGATGCTTGCAGCTTTCCTAATGTATCAGGCACCTTTGTTCTTTCCCCTTTAATATGGGCTAATAGTTCTTGATACATTTCCTCCACAAGTGCTTCAAAAAAACCTTCTTTATTCTTAAAATACAAATAAAAGGTACCAGTAGCAATCCCCGCAGCCTTAGCAATATCCTTTATGGACGCTTTTTGGAAGCCTTTTTCTGCAAATACTTCCTTAGCAGCTTTTATAATAGCTCTTTCTTTATCCTTTAATTTACCTTTTTGATTTTTCTGACCAAAAGCTTTCACTTTAACACCCCGATTTACTAAAACTAAGGCTTACGTAAGCAGGACACCTTTACGTAAGCCAAGTTAACAACCCAATTTATTTTAATACATTTTTAAAAGCTAAGTCAATCTAAATGATAGGTTATTACTTTTCATTCAGTTAATTTTACACCCCTAAGGCCACTATCTGTTTGTGAACTATCAATATCTCCACTAGTGGTATATTCAATAAAATAACCTGTTATCTCTGCATGACCGTAAGGGGATGTGATGTTAATAGGATCTAACATGAACATAGCAAATCCTTTAACTTCCTTATACCCTGCTCCAGCAGGTGCTGGTGGGTCAAATATTGGAACAGCTATGAGCCTGGAACATCCCTCCTGGTAATTATCATAGGTGCATCCATGTGTGCAATCATCTATTAAATCGTTTATAGCCTTTCTGATAGCATTTGATGATAAATTTCCTGTCTCTGACTGAATGCTATCACCCTTCTTAATTTTTCCATTATAGCCGTTCTTTAAGTTTTCCGCAACTTGCGTAGCACCAGAGTCTCCCAGTCTGATAAACCCATAATTGCCTGTTTCCCCATCATCTGCACCATATTTTAATATATAATGTTTGCCATATTCTAAATTTTCATCATAGATAGCTAAAGGTCTTAATCCATTATCAATAGAAGTTAATGGCCCTGATATAGCAGTAGCGGATGCTTTAACCACTCCCTGAGTAAAACCAAGAATTTTCATAAAGGTATATGTAATATCCACTTCACCTTCTACTCGAATTGATTTAGCCATCTCAGATATATCTATAGTAAGGCTATCCTTACTAAAACCGTTTTTTTCTATATACTCTTCTGCAATATTTTTTGCTAGCCCAGCATTTTCATACAATGCCTGTGAACCAGCTAAAGCTGCAGCATCTACTGCATTTTGCAACTTTGCCTTAGTTATGTATAGAGACCCTCCATCTACTGCTAATCCAACAAGTCCACAGAGAACCACCATGGCTAGGGCAGTTAATAGAATAACTGCACCTCTTTCTGATTTAAGTAGTGTTCTAAACATGAAATCCCCCCTAAGTTTCACTTTATCACAAAAGAAATTGAGAATATGTACCATGAGATGATATAATTTAGATGGATAGTTCTAAAGATATTATTCTAACACTAACATTAAACTAGTCTGTTATTATCCACCATGGGGCAGGAGTGTTATATTAATGGGACTATTTGCCTGTATTTATAAAGATAAAGAGTAAATGAATAATTTTCCAGGGGGCAAGAGAAGGAATTATAGATTAATAGGTGAATTTCTTGTTAGAAAAAGATTATTGGGGGTTAGAATTTTGACAGCAAGGTACAGCATGATAGTTATTGTAACTTTACTATTTTTATTTACTTTTGGATGCGGTGTAAGTGATGCTGACCAGAAGGTACAAGATAACACAAGTGAAGAAATAATTAATCAAGATGAGAAAGAAAATGAGGAGAAATCCCAAGAAAATTCAGGCAATAATATAGAGGAATTGCAAGAAGGTCCACTACCTGCAAATGAAGCTGGTCAGGTGATGGTTCTCATGTATCATCGTTTTGGTGATACAGAAAGCACCTGGCAGAGAACATGGGGCAATTTCCGGGTTGACATTGAAAGGCTATATGAGGAAGGGTATAGGCTAATCAGTATTAAAGATTATTTGAATAATACAATAGACATACCGGCAGGGTATTCTCCTGTTATCTTAACCTTTGATGATGGCTATTCCAACCAATTTAGTGTTGAAAAAATTGAAGATGAATGGGTTTTGAAGCCCCAGACGGCAGCTGGGATTATGTTTGAGTTTTATCAGGAGCATCCTGACTTTGGGCTCGAAGGTATATTCTATGTGAATTCACAGCCCTTTAATGGTGGCAATTGGAGGATTGCTGCGGAGTACTTGGTAGGTGAGTTGGGAATGGATATTGGCAATCATACCAGAACCCACATAAATATGAATGAGCATGGGCCTAATAAGGTTATTGAGGAGTTAGGGGGCCTTGTAAAAGATTTTCAAGAAGTTCTTCCTAATTATCAAATAGACTCTTTAGCATTACCCTTTGGTGTAGCTCCGTCATCTCCTGAGACCTTGTCGGGGGAATATGATGGTGTAAAATATGAAAATAAAGGCGTATTATTGGTGGGTGCTAATCCAGCACTATCACCTATTGCTGAAAAATACAACCCATTGAAGATTCCAAGAATTAGAGGAGATGAGGAGAACTTTACAAAATGGCTTGATTATTTCATAGAGAATCCTCATTTGCGATATGTTAGTGATGGTGATCCAGAAAAGATAACGGTACCATCAGATATGAATGATATACTAAGCCCAGAAGTTCTTGAGGACAAAAGGCTACAGGTATACCATAGAGAATAGGGGATGGTTTTTTGAAAAAGGTTAGAGTCCAAGATGCTGTGGGTATGGTTTTGTGTCATGATATGACAAAAATTATTCCAGGAGAATTTAAAGGCTGTGCATTTAAGAAGGGTCACGTTATTACAGAAGGTGACATACCAGAGCTATTAAAGATCGGGAAAGATAACATCTTTGTCTGGGAAAAAAAAGAAGGAATGCTCCACGAGGATGAAGCAGCTCTGAGAATAGCCAGAGCTGTAGCAGGTAATGGTATGCATTTGTCAGAGCCCTCGGAAGGCAAAATAAATCTTTTCGCTCAAGAAAAGGGTTTATTAAAAATTGATGTGGAGAGACTCAATAGAATTAATTCAATTGAACAGGTAATGTGTGCAACAATTCATGAAAACCAGGTTGTAAGTGAAGATCAATTAATTGCCGGAACAAGGGTAATACCCTTGGTGGTAGAAGAGGAACGGATACGGTTTGTTGAAGCCATATGTAATTCAAACCCTATTATAAACATTAGACCCATTAAGCCACAAAAGGTGGGTATAGTATCAACAGGTAGTGAGATATATCATGGAAGAATTAAAGATAAGTTTGGTCCAGTTGTTAAGAATAAACTTGAAAGATTCAATTGCCAGGTGCTAGGTCAGACCATAGTGGATGACAAGGTTGAAATGATCTTAGGGGCAATAAAAGATTTTCTTAAAGCCGAAGCAGATATGGTAGTAATAACAGGAGGTATGTCAGTTGACCCTGATGACCTCACGCCTTTTGCAATTCGTAGTACAGGTGCCCATATTGTCTCCTACGGTGCGCCAGTTCTTCCGGGGGCAATGTTTTTATTAGCATATCTTGACGGGAAAACTCCTATTATGGGATTGCCAGGCTGTGTTATGTACGCCAAAACAACAGTATTTGATCTTATCCTCCCCAGAGTATTAGCTGGTGAAATCTTAAGCAAAAGTGATTTATCTAGTTTGGGGCATGGAGGTTTGTGTACCACTTGCCCAACATGCACCTTTCCTGCATGTGCTTTTGGAAAGGGGTAAGATGATAAATGGTAATCGGGCCAAGAATCTGGAAAACGGGGATAGCAGTAGCATTATGTATTTTTTTAGTAAAATCCTTTAACTTGACCTCGCCACTTTTGGCTGTAGTAGCTGCTATTA
This sequence comes from Desulfitibacter sp. BRH_c19, assembly GCA_001515945.1. NCBI lineage: Bacteria > Bacillati > Bacillota > Clostridia > Neomoorellales > Desulfitibacteraceae > Desulfitibacter > Desulfitibacter sp. BRH_c19. The sequence continues at coordinate 26,050 of LOER01000047.1, read as the reverse complement.
TTACTATTCAACCATCCATCACCAAATCCATTGTTCAAGGTGGTAATAGGGTGGTTGCTACTATAATAGGGGGAAGTATAGGATTTGTTATTGTAAGTTTCTTTGGATCCCATCCTATTACAGTAGGCCTAGCCGTTATCCTTGCCATTGCTATTTCAATTAGACTTAACTTACAGGATGGAATTGTGATAACTGCGATTACTGTAGCTGCTGTTATGGTTGATGTTACTGGAGATGCAAAATACTTTGCATTGTATCGTCTCCTAGAAACCTTGATAGGAATTGGGGTGGGGGTAGGTGTAAACTTGGCATTTTCACCTCCTAATACAGAAAAATACCTTATTCAAGAATTGATGAATGTCAATCATAGTTTAAAAAATCTATATGTGGCTGTATTAAATGGCTTCATAACGAATAAAGGATATGATCAGAGAAAACTTGAAACAGAAATCGAACATATTAGAGGTAAATTAGAAGATATCAGGAGAAGAATGTTTGAGTTTAAGGATGAAATCGGCTATAGGAAACTTATGAAAAGCCAACAGGTTAAAAAATATGAAACAGTAGTAACAAGCTTTAATCTGATATTTGAAAGAATTTTAGGTATATATTATACAGAATTAAATAGATCTCAAAGAAATATAGATGTTGAAAGTTTCTCTAAAGAATACATGGATATTTTAGAAACCCTTCAAAAGCTTTTAACTACTACAGTCAGCATGCAGGAAAATATAATATGTTACTTAACTAGTAAGAATGTAGACTTATGTCTATATCTGAATAACTGTGGAATGCAAAGCTCTAGCCTAGTTAGAGACTTAAGAAAGCAGATAAATGAGTGGCATCTTAAAGATGAAAACAAGAATAAATCACTATCTCTTATGGAAATTTCAAATATTTGCTATGAAATGGAGCAAATAAACCAGCACCTAATCAGAATCAATGAAGCTTTACAACAATTGATAAAAGGCGAAGCTGCTAATACTGAAAATGGGTTTGTTCAAAGGTTAATCAGGAAGTTTTCCAAGTGAAATTTGTAAGCGTCCATTCAAAAAAGGCTATGGACGCTTATTGTATGGCCAAATAGCATTTTGTAATAAAAAATCCTAAATTATCCTTGAAATTAATTCACTCATGTTATAATATAAGCATATAAGCAAAAAAGAATATGGATTTACCAGTTGGGGACATTCCTCGGCTCTAAAGCTAGACTACAATAGAGGTGTGTCCCCGTAAATTAAAGGAGGGGTTCAATTTGAATATAAAAGTATTGGGTTCGGGGTGTATGAAATGTAATAAGCTTGAGGAGCTTGTTAAAGAGGTTGTTGGGGAAATGGGAGTAGATGCAAAAATCGAGAAAATAACAGATATTAAAGAAATTGCTAAAACAGGGATACTAATGACACCCGGTCTTGTAATTGATAATGAAGTTAAAGCTAGTGGGAAACTTCCTTCAAAAGCAGAAGTTACTCAGATGATTACAAGTGTCTTGGCTAAGTAATTAAATTCCAAAACACCCTGGCAGGGTGTTTTTAATTTAAGAATTTAGTAAATAGATTTTGGGGGAGTTATTATGAAACAATGGCAAAAGCTTTCCATATATATAAGTGTGTTTTTAGCATTATATCTAATACCTTTTAGCAGTCCAAATGTGGAAGGTGCAATTCTAGAGTCATTTAAAATGGTAGGCGAATATGCTAGGGAACACGTTCTATTCTGTTTAATCCCTGCTTTTTTCATAGCGGGAGCTATTGCAATATTTATATCACAAAATGCAGTCTTAAAGTATTTTGGGTGCAGGGCTAAGAAGTGGATTTCCTATTCTGTAGCTGCAGTTTCAGGAACTGTACTGGCAGTATGCTCCTGCACAGTTCTTCCTCTCTTCGCAGGATTATACACAAGAGGAGCCGGAATAGGACCTGCAGTTGCTTTTCTATACTCAGCACCTGCCATTAATGTTCTAGCAATAATATTAACTGGCAGGGTGCTTGGATGGGAGTTCGGTCTAGCTCGGGCAGTTGGAGCAATAATATTTGCTATTGCCATAGGACTGATAATGTCATTAATCTTTGGAAAAGAGGATGAGGAAAGGGCAGACTTTGGTGAGGGAGAAATTGAAGAGGCTAGAAGTGGACTACAAAATATTTTATATTTTGCTGTGCTTATCTTCATACTGATTTTCGCTGCCTGGGCAAGACCCGAAGAAACCTCAGGTTTTTGGTTTGCCGTTTTTCAAGTCAAATGGCCTATAACTATAGTTTTACTGGGGACATTGGCATTTATGCTGGTGAAATGGTTTAATTTGGAGGAAATAAAAGAGTGGGTTGATTCCTCTTGGGATTTTGCTCAGAAGATTTTACCGTTGCTTTTAATTGGTGTTCTTGCTGCTGGGTTTTTAATGGGAAGGCCTGGGACAAATGGCGGCATTATTCCATCAGAATGGATATCTGGATTTGTAGGAGGAAATTCTTTAAGTGCTAACTTTGTAGCTTCCATTTTAGGAGCTTTAATGTATTTTGCTACTTTGACTGAAGTGCCTATTTTGCAAGGCCTACTGGGTGCTGGCATGGGTAAAGGGCCTGCCTTGGCATTGTTGCTAGCTGGCCCTGCACTTAGTCTCCCCAACATGTTAGTGATTAGAAGTATTATGGGAACAAAAAAAACAGCTGTCTACATTATTCTTGTAGTGGTTATGGCAACCTTATCTGGTATGATTTATGGCTCGTTTTTGGGATAGAATATTAAATATAAAGTTTTAAGGGGTGATATTTGTGGACAAAGCTCTTTCTAAGGGTTTTAAGGCATTAGGGGAACCAACAAGACTAAAAATTTTAAAGATATTGTCTGTACAAAGCATGTGCGTTTGTGAATTAAGTGAAGTTCTTGATATGCTCCAGCCGAGAGTCTCCCAACACTTGAGAATTCTAAAGGAAGCTGATTTAGTTGTAGAGAATAAGGAAGGATATTTCACCTTTTATTCGTTAAATCAAGAAAACATAGTAGTATTATGGGATAGGTTTTTAGAATTTTTAAATGTTGATTTAGAGATATTACAAGGATATGAAGAGGCATATATTAGGCTAAAGGATATAGATAGCAATGAAAGAGTTAGAAGTATTAAAGAAAGAGCCAAAAAAAATAAGATTATTAGTATATAATTTTAATGTTCAGAAGATCTTCTTAAAAAATTAATATTTGTTTTGAAGGAATAGATTTACTTTAGGAGAATTAAAAAATATATAAGCTAAAGAAGTAAATGCTTTATTACAGGGGAGGGTGTAAATGAATAAATGGAAATGCAGTAACTGTGGTTATAGGTTTGAAGCTCAAGAACCACCGGAGCAATGTCCAAGTTGTCAACAAAAGTGTACCTTTATAGATGACAATTGTTATACTCCCGACTGTGGTTTGACTGAAAAGGAGGACTAAGCTATGTGGAAAGTATTTAAAGCTGAAGAGGTTATTGATTTCGCAGTAGAAATTGAGAAGAATGGCCAATTGTTTTACCAAACCCTTGCAGAAAAATTGGAAAATAAAGAGTTAAGTTTAGTTTTTGCTGACTTGGCTGATCAAGAGAGTAAACATATAGTTGATTTCCAAAAGCTTCTTGGTAGTTTAAAGGATGCTCCATTAAATGAAAGTTTTCCTGGTGAGTATCAGGAATATGTGAAAGGCCTTGCTGAAAATCACGTGTTTACAAAGGGGATTGATGAGGCTATAGGATCTATTAAGGAGCCTATTGATGGAATAAATATGGCTATAAAGTTTGAGCAAGAGTCAATACTGTTCTTTCATGAATTAAAAGAGCTTGTTTCACCAGGTAATATGGGGGTAATTAATAACCTTTATTAAAGAAGAGAAAAAACATATTTTAAGGTTATTAGATCTTAAAAAAACATATAGTTGTGTTTGTTGCTAAGTGAACTAGTTCAGCTAAAGCTGAACATCGGGTGGGGGTCTTAACCCATATAGAATACTTTGGATAAAAATAGGGTTGGGAATGTGATTATCCCCAACCTTATTTTAAGTATTAATTTTACTTAGAAGTTTTTTTGTTTGCTTTAGCTGTTTTGACATAATTGGATTTTTATTATTATTACCAGTAGATTGCAATAGCTTCTCAAAAGCTTTTCCTTGCTTTACGAATTGCTCCAACTTATTTCTTGTTAAGCTCAAAAAAATCACCTGCCATTAAAGTATATATCTTAGTAATTACCTGTAACTGTAAAAAATAAACCTGTATCCAAAAATAAAGCCATTTGGGATATATATATGGTAAAGTTACTAGAAAAAATTATTTATTAAAAAGAGGATTATAGGAAAAAATGTAGAATAATAATATCAAGAAGATAAAATTTAATATTGTGATATCTGGTACAAGAAGTTTAAAAGGGGAAACCGGTGTGAGTCCGGTGCGGTCCCGCCACTGTATTGGGGAGTTTTCTTAGATTAGGCCACTAGTAGATTGGGTGGTGTAAGAAAATGAAGAACCTAAGTCAGGATACCTGCCAGTTAATGGTTATGAAACCTACGGTTGATAGGAGTTTCTTGTGATAGTTAATAATTCTCCTTGGCTTATGGTTAAGGAGTTTTTTATTTCTAAATCTCTAGTCTATGACTAGATAGCTCTTCAAAGTTTGGCCGGTTCTGTATTCTTTACAGTAACCGGCATTTTTTTATTGCAAAAAAGCTATACTACCTTTATACTTATCAGAAAAAAGAAGGGGATTAGCTATGAGACATATTCTTGCACTTTTAGTAGTTGACAGACCTACAGTTTTATCACATATTTCTGGCTTGGTGAGTCGTAGGGCATTTAATATTGTAAGTATTGCTGCAGGGCCAACTGAAAAGGAAAAAGTCACCCGAATAACATTAGTAGTTGAATGTGAGGAAAATGAAATTGAACAGGTAATAACACAAATGGAAAAATTAGTAGATGTAATAAAAGTACAAGACCTTACTGCAGCACCATCATTAGCAAGGGAACTTGCACTAGTCAAAGTCAATGCTCTACCAGAAAAAAGAAGTGATATTGTTGATATAGTTAATATATTTAGAGCTCACATAGTGGATGTAACCAGAGAAGCTATGGTGGTGGAATTAACAGGAGAAAGTGATAAAATTGATGCATTATGCGAAGTACTGAAAGACCATGGAATTATTGAAGTGGTTAGAACAGGAAATATATCAGTAACAAGGGGACCAAAATCTGTTAAGGCTCAAGTATAATCAGAGTATTTTCAACGATACAGTTAATTTAGTTAATTTTTGATAAAAATACCACTATTAGACATCATAAATAGATACCTTTTACGAAAAAATAAATTAAAAAGGAGGTATTTATTTTATGTTATTTAAATCAAAGTCAAATAATAAATCAAACATGAGGTGGCTAGCAATTCTGGCATATCCTATAATATTTTTTAAAGGTATTCTCATTGGTCGGTTCTTAAATAGATTTAGACTTGGTGGAAGATAAGTATAATCACGCATCAACCATCTTTAGTGAAATGCTACTTCCTCCATGAAGCAAGTAGCATTTCTTTTTATGTTAATTTTATGTGAAGATTTTACTTGATTGGTAGGAGTTTTTAAATTTAAGCATAATACTATATGAATACTTGGTAAGCAAGAGTGAACAAGAGAAGTGGGGGTCTTAACCCATGCAAGGCTAGTGGTAGTTAGCCATCGGATAAATCTAGTTGAAAGGAGGAATTCAAATGTGCGAAAATTGTAATTGCCAACAAGAACAGAAAGAAAAAAGAACAAAATGTGAAAGTTGTGGTTTTGAAGGAGAACCTTTTACTGTCTGTCCGAGTTGTGGTACTTAAGGATGAATTCAACAGAGAATTTAGGGGATGTGCCAATTAGTAGAAGGTGAGGGGAAACTTATGTGGAAATGTTCGGTTTGTAATTATATCTACGAAGGTGGAGATGCTCCTGAAAGATGTCCCAAGTGTGGATCTCCAAAGGAGAAATATATTAAGTTAGAAGATGCCGCAGAACAAAAAATTTCCGGATCTAGAGAGACAAATCAGCTTTTAATGGTTTCTATAGAGCTATTAGAGGAATTGGAAGCTATAGGTGAACGTGGCGTAGAAATTAATCTTGATCCTGGTTGTCAAAGATATTTCACAAAACTTAAAGAGCAAGCTAAATCACTCAAACAGAATTCTTTAGCAGAAATAGAAACTCACGTTAAGAAGGATAAATGGAGTTAGAATCAAACCCGGCACATTATAATGGTGTGCCGGGTTTGATTCTAGAGCTAACTAACCTGAAGTAGAAGAATGGCTTATATTAGAGTTCTTTTATTGCATCAGTAGGACAAGATTCGACAGCCTCTTTAGCACTTTCTTCTTCGTCAGCGGGGACTTCATCAACTTTGGAAACTGCCAAGCTACCATCTTCATTCCAATCAAAAACTTCAGGACAGATATCAATGCATTCTCCACAAGCAATACAAAGATCATCATCGACTTTTACTTTCATAATTCAATGTCACCTCCTACTATAGCCACTATAGCTTTCGCCTAAAAGATGGAATTAATACCCTTATATATGAAAAACTTAACATAAAATAATTCTGTTCACAACAGTAAAATAAGCAACTAAAACTTAACTGTTTTTTCTAATGGTTGGTCTATACATATCTAGTACCCCAAGAGTTACATGAGCTAAACCGAAGCCAATTACTCCAGCGCCTAATGCTGTACCGCCAAGAACAGTTGCCCCCACACCAGTAACGGCAGCACCTAAACCTGTCACTACCCAACTAGTGGTTGTACTTTTATTTTTAGCCATAATTTTTCCTCCTTGATATTTTAACTGTCTATATTTAGTTTGGCTTTTAAATGAAATTTAAGTTATTAAATTTTTAATTAAATAGTGTAATTTTAGGAAATTATTGTACAATTAATAGATTATCAGGAGGAAGTAATATAGTATCCATTGTCCTTGACATGGGACTACCTTAGAAGCTATATTAGGCATAGTTGTTAGAATAGAAGAATACATAAGGAATGGTAATATGTTGCTCAATTATTATACTGTTAAAAACAAGGTTGAGAGCGAACTGAGTATAAAAAAGTCTCGGTTTATTTCCCATGTTGCTCCTGTGGGTGCAGCAGACCAAGCTGAAGACTTTATTCTTTCGATTAAAGAAAAACATAGAGAGGCTACACACAATGTCTATGCTTATCTTATAGGACATCAGGGGCTTATTCAAAAAGCAAGTGATGATGGTGAGCCCAGCGGTACAGCGGGAAAGCCCGTTTTAGAAGTAATAAAGAATAAGAAACTTCAGAATGTGGTAGTTGTTGTTACAAGATATTTTGGAGGTAAGCTTCTTGGGGCTGGTGGGTTAATAAGGGCATATAGTCAGTCTGCAGTTCAAGGTATTGAAGCAGCCATAGAGGTGGAAAAAATTCTTCATAAAAAACTGTCAATAACTGTTGATTACCCCCATTTTGGTGTATTACAACGAAAGATTGAAGAGTTAGAATTACCTTTGGAGGGTATAGACTATACAGATGTAGTGACGATTAATGTGTTTGCAAAAGCCATCGAAATTGAAAACATAAAAAGAATGTTCATTAACCTTACTAGTGGGCAGGCTTGTGTGACTGAAAAAGAGAACAAATATCTTGATTTCGTGAGGAAATAAGAAAGGAGTGCCCGTGGGTACTCCTTTCACATGAAATAGGATACAAGTGTTATACATATTAAGGCAAATACAGAAAACATAATAAAAGCACTACAAGTGGCTGAATTCGCATCTTGATTATTTTCAGGGAGATAGTAATCTTGCAATGAAATGTCATTTACTTCTTTCGTTGCCATTAATCCTTCCTCCCTTCGTAGGAGTATTAATTATCTTAATTTTAGGGTAGTGTGACAGATATGGCAATAGATATTTAAAGGATATTTTTTAAAATGTGTCGAATATTAGACACTATAGAAACTATTATTGACAGGTGGTGTGTCTAATGGCACTAGTTGGTGTCCAAGATCTATCGGCAAGTGACATTATGAGAGGGCCAGTAATTACCCAAGATACAAATATATCATTACAAGAATTGCAACAAAAGCTTCAGAAAAGCTTGGCAGTTGCAGTATTGATAAAAGGTGAAGAAATGGGTTTGGTTCTGCGTGAACGTGTCATTGAGCTGTCAGAAAAGCATCAGGAAGTTCCTATAACTGAGATAATGACAAAAAACATATTACCTGTTCAGTCAACTGCAGCATTGGAAGATATAATTTCCCTTATAAACGTTTTAGGCGAAGAAGGTATAGTGATGGTGGAAGAGGATAAAGGCCCAGAAGGAATTATTATACTAAAAGATTTGATGTCTTTACTATGGGATAAAGTAAAAGTGACAGAAGGAAGGCTTAAATCCGTATTGGATTCTGTTAGTGAAGCAATAACAATTATAGATAACAATGACAAAGTTGTGGGCTGGAATTATAAAGCCCAATCATTATACAATATCAAAAGTGAGGAAATACTCGGCAAAACAATTAGTTCGTTTTTTACAAACCTAGTGGTTACTGAGGCTAGAAAATCAATGAAAGAATATAAAGACACATATCATAAACCGTGCCATGACACTCATGTACTAATTAATGCTACACCTATCAAAGTTGGCGAAGAGGTAGTTGGAAGTGTCTCTAGCGAAAGAGATATTACTGAAACTGTATACCTGCATAGGGAGTTGACAAAAGCTAGTTCACAAGTTAGAAAACTAGAAAAGGCAATTAGCAAAATTGGGGAACAGAAGGATCCATTTACAAAAATAATTGGCAAGAGTAAAAAATTGCAGGATGCAATAAAAATGGCAAAAAGGGTCGCTGTAACAAATGCTTCCGTATTAATTAGAGGGGAAAGTGGAACGGGAAAAGAACTTTTTGCCGAAGCTATTCATCAGGAAAGTAATCGGAAGGATAAACCATTTGTTGTTATAAACTGTGGTGCTATTCCAGCTACGCTATTTGAAAGTGAACTTTTTGGTTATAGTGGTGGAGCTTTTACTGGTGCAGATAAAAAAGGTAAACCAGGTAAATTTGAGATAGCACATAGTGGAACAATTTTTCTTGATGAAATTGGTGAAATGCAGCTTGATATGCAAGTTAAGCTTTTAAGGGTTTTACAAAACAAAGTGTTTTATCGGGTAGGCGGTAGGGAGCCTGTACATGCCGATGTAAGAGTAGTAGCTGCTACCAATAGAAATTTAGAAGATATGATTTTACAGGGTCTTTTTCGTAAGGATTTGTATTATCGATTAAATGTTGTCTCGCTAGATATTCCACATTTACGGGAAAGAAGAGAGGATATTTCTGACACCATATTTATTTTTGTTAAAGAGTTTTGCTCCCTATATTCAAAGGAATTATTAAAGATATCTCCAGATATTATGACGATTTTATTGAATTACTCGTGGCCTGGAAATGTAAGGGAAGTACGAAATGTTGTGGAAAGGCTGGTAATACTAGCTGAAGATGGAGTTGTTAAAAAGGAGCATTTACCTGAAGAAATTAAAGGATATAGAATGGTACAGCAAAGTGAACTTGGCTCAAATCTAATTGAAGAGACGGAACGAACTGAAAGACAAATGATACTTAAAACCTTAGAGGATTGTGAAGGAAACAAATCTAAAACGGCAAAAACATTAGGTATTCCTAGAAGTACTCTCTATTATAAAATAAAAGTTTTAAACATCCAGCCGTAACTATACACTTAGATGATCTTAAAAGTGTTATTATATTTTTATTAAGGAATGTTAGATATGTCAAAAACAATCAGAGACGCTTTGGATATCAAATTAGGAAATATGATAACTGCTGTTGGAGCAGGGGGCAAAACAACTTTTTTAAAGGTGCTAGCAAAAGAGTTAATTGGACAAACAGCACCAGTTATCTTAACAACTACAACTAAAATGTTCTCTCCCGAAAAACATGAAGAGATACTTCTAATTAGTCAGAAATTTTCTAGAGAATATTTTAAGGAAAGATTATTAGAAAAACCAGTCCAAAATGGATTTATATATCTTGGAAAGGAAATAAATAAAGAAGGAAAGATGATTGGCCTCGAATCGTATCAGGTGGATCTATTAAAGGGTCTTTTCCCATTTATTTTAGTAGAAGGGGATGGATCTTTAAGAAAAAGCTTTAAAGCACCCGGAGAGCATGAACCTATAATTCCTACAGAGACAGATCTTCTCTGTCCTGTTGTTGGCCTAAAGGTTATTGGAAAACCACTAACAGGAGAATTTGTTCACAGGCCAGAAAGAGTATCATCAATAACTGGTTTACGTGTTGGACAAATCATTACCCAAGAAGCTATTACTAAGGTACTGTGTAGTTCAGAGGGCTATTATAAAAAAGAGTATAAATACGTTCCAGTATTAAACCAAGCTGATGATCTAAAGAATATTAATGATGGACTTACAATTGCTGAACAGATTTTTGCTATTTTGCCTATTAAGAAAATTATGATTACATCGTTTATAAAAAGACCGTATATGATAAAAATTGTCGACAGATAACAAATAACTAGTAAAATTTGGCTAATATGAAATTCATATATGAATGGGGGAGGTTTAATGATTGTCCTCATAAAAGGAGCAGGTGACCTTGCTTCAGGAGTTGCCCATCGATTGGTAAAAAGTGGTTTTAAAGTGGTTATGACGGAAATATCTGATCCTACAATGGTTCGCAGAACTGTTTCCTATGGAGAAGCTATATATCAAGGGAGTATGTCCATAGATGGAATAACTGCAAAAAGTGTTGATTTAGGTTGTGATTTTGAATTGATGTGGGCAAAAAAGGAGATTCCTGTTCTAGTGGATCCCGATGCATCCTGTATTGATATCCTTCATCCTCATGTGATAGTGGACGGGATTATTGCCAAGAAGAATACAGGAACTTATAAGGATCAAGCACCCTTAACCATTGGACTTGGTCCAGGTTTTAATGCAGGCGCTGACGTGGATCTTGTCATTGAAACGATGAGAGGTCATAACCTTGGAAGAGTGATTTGTAAGGGCTTTGCTCAACCAAATACTGGAGTTCCGGGAGAAATAGGTGGTCATAGTATAAAGAGATTGCTTAAAGCTCCTGCTGAAGGTATCTTCATTGCCAGTCATGAAATTGGTGATCATGTACAAGAAGGAACTGTGATTGGAAGAGTTGGTAATACTCAGGTGCAAACAGAAATCGCGGGTATTCTTAGAGGTTTAATCAAATCTGGGATAACAGTTTATAAAGGCATGAAAATTGGGGATGTGGACCCAAGGGCTACTAAAGAATACTGTTTTACCATATCTGATAAGGCAAGAGCAATAGCTGGCGGTGTGTTAGAGGCAATACTATCATTTTGTGATGAAAAGACACTACAATTAGAGCAATTTTAGAATACAGAATACAGAATTCAGAAGAAGAGCTTTTCTCGAATTTAGATTTGTGGTCTTATGCTGGCTACTGGCTCCTGTATTTGGATATTCTATGTCTATAGCTACAGGGGGAACTTTATATGTTGGGTGAGAAAATTAGAAAAATTCGTTCTGAAAAAAACATGAGTTTGAGAGACTTAGCAGAAGGAACTGGTTTAACACCAAGCTTCTTAAGTCAAATGGAGAGAGATTTAACAGAGCCATCAATAACTTCTTTGAGAAAAATTTCTGCTGCGTTGGATGTACCAATATTTTTCTTTCTGGTGGAAGATGATGAAACTAATCCTGTAATTAGAAAAAATCAGAGGAAGGTATTACAACTTCCACAGTCAAATCTAATTTATGAACTCCTATCTCCAGACTTCGAAAAAAGTATGGAAATCATGATAGCCAGGTTAAAGCCAGGTGCAGAAAGCTGCGAGATACCATTATCCCATTCCGGTGAAGAATGTCTAGTTGTCCTTGAAGGAAAAATGGAGATAACTGTCGGTAGCAGCACATATATACTTGAAGAAGGGGACTCCATTTACTACCATAGTGCAGTTCCCCACATTTTAAAAAGCATAGGGGAGAATGAATTGGTATTCTTGTCGGCAATGACACCAGCTATGTTTTAATATATATCTCTCTGAAGAAGTTTGCTCAAAACTATTTTGGGCAGACTTCTTATTTTTTTGCATAAATGTACAATGAAGTCCGCTGGGATGCCCATACTATTCTGCATAGTAGAACGGCATATACTGGCTGTAGAAAAAAATATATATTTTTAGCAGGAAATAAGATCTTAATGACGAATACTTCAAAAACAAGCATAATGAGAATGATGTTCTGTATAACAGAACAAAACGCAAGGGTTTGTTTGTATAGATTGTAAGGAGGTAGATGCTTAATAAGTCAATGATTAAATTTAAAGTTGCTTTATTAAGATAAAATATTCTGATTAAACAAAATTGAATGGAGGTTTTTAAAATGGCATTTGCAGACATTGCTAAATTTATTGAAGAAAAAACAGATTTTCCACTAAAGGATAGACATGATTTACCGTCATCCCCATTAACCTTTGAAGGCGGGGCACATTACAGAATGGAGATAACGGGCATAGAGTGCGCTGAAAACTTTGAATATTTGAGCAAAGAAATTGATAAGCGTAAAATTCCTATTCATAGGGTAATTGGTACGGTCGGAGGTTCAGCTAAATTAGATTTTCAAGAGTTAAAATATTATGCTCAAATTGCAGCAGATAATAAAATTGAAGTGCTTGTAAACCCTGTTCCTAGTAGATCTTGGGATCATGGTAGACAATATACAACTTCTGAAGGATATGTATCGGGAATGAGGATAAGAGGACAAGACAATCTATATTTGTGGCTCAAAGAATTTGACAGATGTTTAGAAGCAGGAATAAGAGGGTTTTTAATTTGTGATGAAGGCTTACTGAGTTTACTTAATGATATGAAAAAAGAAGGAGTTATTCCTAAAGATGTTAAGTTCAAAGTTTCTGTATTTGCAGGGCATGGTAATGCAGTAGGAGGTAAGCTACTTCAAGACTTAGGTGCAGACAGCTTTAACCCACTAGGAGATTTAACTTGGGCGATGCTTGCTTCTGTAAGAAGTGTAACAAGAATACCTATGGATGTGTATATGAGCGTGGTAGACTCCATGGGAGGTTTCCAGAGAAACCTGGAGGCTGACGAAATAGCAAGAATATGTGCACCAGTTTACTTTAAATTTGAACCTGGAAAAAATGAAGCTGATATTTATAATCCATGGTCTTCACCAGCTCATCTCAATGAATTAGTTAAATTAAAAATGCAATATGCGGTAATTGCAAAAGAATGGTGCGATAGAAGCAATTATAACCTCGTATTCAACGACTATAAAGATGACTTATCTATTCCAAGACCATAAATAGCAATTCTTAGCTGGTTCATGGTAAAAGCTACCTGCGCCAACTAAGAATAATAAATATTCTGAATCTTGCAAGTTTAGTCTATCTTTGAACTATTGTACTAGAAAAAATTATTGGTTTTAGATTAGGAGGCTATTAAATTGAATAATCCAACTCATATCCCAAAGTATCCGGTTCAAACACTTGAAAAAGCATTAGACATCATCGATCTTCTATCCAAGACTGGTGCAAGGAATTCATTAGGCATCAGCGATATTAGTCGCAAACTAGGATTAGGAAAAAGTACAGTACACCGAATTCTAGATACCTTGGTTGCTGCTAAGTATATTGAAAGGTGCCCTCGCACTCATGGTTATCGGCTTGGTTGGAGATTGTTCGAAATTGGCAACAAGGTACCTCTTCAACACGACCTGTATAGTTTTGACTATGAGATTTTACAAGACCTTTGTGATGAGTTTTCTGAAGCGGTGAATTTTGGTGTTCGGGATGAGAAAGATGTGGTTATAGTTTCTAAAGTTGATCCTGAAACAAGGCTAAAAGTTAACAGGCAAATAGGTACTCGTGAGCCATTACACGCAACTTCAATAGGGAAGGTTTTGATTTCTGAGTTACCTGATGAAGAACTAAATAAGCTATTAGGTTCTACTCCGCTTGAAGCTTTTACTCCAGGAACAATAACAACCTTAGATGATCTTAAAGTTGAAATAGAAAAAGTACGGGTACAAGGCTTTGCAATTGACAATGAGGAGTTATTTCAGGGTTTAGTATGCATTGCTATGCCGATAAGAGACTACGATAACAAAATTGTTGCAGCGTTAAGTGTAAGTGGGCCATCTTTCAGGATGAATTTTAATAAACTAACAAATATAAAAATCAAACTGCAGCAGGTGAGCAGAGAGCTGTCTGATTATATGGGTGCAGAGTCTCGCAGTTGAATTCGTTTCAACTATGCAATTGTAATATTTTCATAGAGTTTTACGAATTTGGAGTGTCCAAAAAAGCTCATCAATCCCGAAATGTTTGCCAATAGTAGTGGGAATATATACGTCAGTTGAGACAAGATGCATGGCAAAGTGTTTGAAAAAATGACTTAACTCAAGAAAGAGAGAGTATAGAATTATCTAAGATGAGATTTAGGCTTTTGAGCAAACGTTAATTGAAAGGGGTGATAAACAGTAAAAGGTTAAAGAAAAGAAATTATTTTTGAATACTAAAAAAGGAGGAATTAAATGTGAAAATTAATAAAAAGTTAATAGTATTTATGATTTTACTGTTTGCTGTGGTTCTTATTTCTGGTTGTGGTTCTAGTAATGATTCAGACTCTAGTGGTAATGTTGAGAAGGATGATTCAAAAGAAAAAATAGTTATAAAATGGGGACACTTTGCACCACCTGATCAGCCACTTGAATTAGCTTTACAAAAAATGGTTAAAAGAATTTCTGACCGTACTGATGGAAGAGTGCAAATAGATACTTTTCCGGCTAGTCAGTTAGGTTCTATTCCTGAACAGCTAGAACAAGTGATGGGTGGTAGTTTGCAAATGATGTATAGTACTCCTTCTCCGTTTGCTGCTTTCCAACCGGAATGGTCAGTAGTTGATGCTCCATTTGTATTCGATGATATCGATCATGCAAGAGAATTTGCACGTTCTGATATGGTTCAAGAAATGGCTAAAGAATTTCTTGATGAAAAAGGTGTTAGGATACTAGATCCATCCCCGATTTTTGGTCCTAGACATTTAAGTACCAAGAATACTCCTGTAAAAACGCCTGCAGACTTGAAGGGTTTAAAAATTCGTGTCCATGAAGCTCAAACTAGGGTTGACATGATTGAGGCTTGGGGGGCTTCACCTGTAGTTACTCCGACTGCTGAAATGTATCTTTCAATGCAGACTGGGTTGGCTGACGGGCAAGAAAGTCCACTATCCTGGCAGATGGATAACAAGTATTGGGAAGTTCAGAAATATGTTATGCTTACTAATCATTTCATTCAAAATGAAATGGTAATTATAAATGAGGAATTTTACCAATCATTACCTGAAGATATTAAGGAAATTTTACTAGAAGAAGTTAGTATTTTAGCGGATGATGTAACAAATATGTACATTGAAGCAAATGAGGCTGCTAAAGCTGTTCTAGAGGCTAATGGAATGGTTATCATTGAAGATGTGGATTTAGATGCATTCAGAGAGGCTACAGAGAGCATGTGGAGTAAATGGGAAAGTCAGTGGGGAGAAGGAGCACATCAGCGAGTAATTGATAGGGACTACAATGTTCTTACCCCTGAGGAATGGAGAAACTACTAAGCAAGATACTTTCGTAAAAGGGAGGGAGGAGTGCTGAATACTTATGTATTCAGCACTCCAATTTAAAATGTACTCTAAAAAATTAAAATTCTTTTTTGACAACTTTGAGGAAATAATTGGAGGCATCTTGCTAATTTTGGTTCTAACTATGGTTTGTAGTGAAATACTATCAAGAAGCTTATTAGGTAGATCTATCATTTGGGTTGAAGAAGTTTCTAGAGTTTTATTTGTATGGGCAATTTTGATAGGCGCAGGTGCTGGTATTAAAACTAATCAGTTAGTCAGTATTGATGTTGTATATCAAAAAATTCCAGATCGGTTTAAAATAGTTTTAGACATTATTATATTTATAAGTATTTCAATTGGTCTGTTTGTACTAGGATATACTGGGTACAATTTAATGTTGAAATATATGAGTGATTTAATGGCAATGAGTGGACTTCCTCGTGGCTATCTCTATGCCAGTGTACCAGTGGGTTGTGTGGTAATGATATTAAGGTTAATTCAGAAATATTATCCAGTATTTTTTAAAAGAAATTACAAATTAATATGGAGGGCGAATAAATGGTTATAACACTTTTAATCTTTATGATGATTTTATTCGCCTTTAATATCCCTGTTGCTTTTGCAATATTGTTTACAGCTGTCTGTGCAATATTGTTTGGCGGTGGTTATGATCCCAGTATTTTGTCTCAAAGAGTAATTGCTGGAACAAATAGTTTCGTTCTATTGACAGTTCCATTCTTTTTGTTAACAGGTTTGCTTATGAATACTGGAGGTATTACTCATAGAATATTTCGTTTTGCGAAAGCATTGGTAGGTCATATTAGGGGTGGATTAGGACATGTAAATATTGTTGCCAGCATTATATTTTCTGGTATGTCAGGTGCAGCCCAAGCAGATGCAGCAGGGTTAGGTCAAATTGAAATTGAAGGAATGAAAGAAGAAGGGTATGATGTTGGTTTTAGTGCAGCCGTTACAGCAGCATCATCAACCATAGGTCCTATTATTCCTCCTAGCATATCTATGGTAGTGTATGGTTCTATGGGTGGTGTATCTATAGGGGCTTTACTCTTGGCAGGTATAATTCCAGGTCTATTAATGGGAGCATTAATGATGATGGTAGTTTATATGATTAGCAAAAAACGTAATTATCCCGTAGGTAAAAGGGCATCTTTAAAGGAATTAACAGCTAGTTTTAAGGATGCAATTTGGGCTTTGTTGGCTCCAGTTATCCTAGTTGGAGGAATTTTTAGTGGAAACTTTACACCTACGGAAGCAGGGGCTATCTGTGCAGTATATTCCTTTATAGTCTCAACTTTTATTTATAAGGAATTAAAGTTCAAGGATATTCCATTAATTTTTAGTCAGCTTGTTGTATCCAACGCGGGTATAATGTTAATCATTGGTGCGGCATCTTCTCTCGGATATGTACTAACAATGGAAGGTGTGCCTCAGTCCTTGGCACACTGGCTTACCTCTATTTCTGATGCTAAGTGGGTTATCTTATTAGTATTAAACGGAGCCTTATTAATTGTAGGTATGTTTTTAGAAGGTATTGCTGTATTGACTATTATGATTCCAATATTAAAACCTCTGGCTATGAATTTGGATATAAATTTGGTTCATTTTGGTGTTATGGTTGTGTTAAACTTAATGATTGGTACATTAACACCACCATTGGGTGTAGTTAGTTATATCATTTCAAGCATTGCAAAAATCTCTATAGTTGAACTTATGAAGGATTTGTGGCCATTTTTAATAGCCTTACTTGTAGCACTATTACTAATAACGTTTATACCTCAAATTTCACTATTTTTGCCAAATCTATTACTAAATTAATTTCTAACAAGGAGAGGAAAGTAAATGACTATAATGAATTCACGAGAAAGATTATTAACTGCAATGAGACTGGGACAACCGGATCGGGTACCTTTTTTTGATGCTATTGATAAAAGCATACAAATGCAAGTTATGGGTAAAAAGGATTTTACTTGTGTTGATCTTGCTCAAAAGTTAGGGATGGATGCGATTGGATTTGATTTTTTCCCACCGCTGTTTTGTGTGAGAAAAGAGATAGATGGAATTGACCATGTTGTCGATGGATTAATTAAAAAGGCTGAGGATTTACATTTGATGAAGTTGCCTGATCCAGATAATAAAGAGTTATATTCGGAAGCAGAAAGCTTTATAGATAAATACGGGAAAAGTGGATACGCTATATATGCTCGTATAAGGTTAGGTGCCAGTCCTACATTATTAAGTATGGGCTTGGATGGTTTTTCATATGCTCTATATGATAATCCTGATTTAGTTCATGAAATTTTAGATAAATATAGTAATTGGAGCAAAAGGGTGATTGAAAATCTTAATGAAATTGGGATTGACTTCTATTGGTCCTGTGATGATCTAGCATATAAAACTGGACCAATGTTTTCACCGCAGGTATTTAGAGATGTGTTTTTGCCCTATATGAAAAGAGCAGCTGATGCCATAAAACTACCATGGATTTTTCATAGTGATGGTAATTTAATGCCATTAATTGAAGACCTACTATCGCTAAAAATGAGCTGCCTCCATCCAATTGAACCAGGAGCAATGGATATCGAACAAGTAAAAAAAACCTATGGCAATAAGATTTGTCTAATGGGAAACATAGATTTGCATTATACGTTGACCCAGGGTACCCCTGATGAAGTAGATGAGGAAGTAAAACTACGAATTAATCAGGCTGGGACTGGAGGCGGATACATTTTATCTAGCGCCAATAGTATTCCCAATTATGTAAAAGTAGAAAATCTTTTAGCAATGGCGGAAGCAGTAAAGAAGTATGGCAAATATCCATTGGACATTGATCAATAGTTAGTAAGAGCTAGTAAGTATTGATTAAAACTGGAGGCGATACTGTGTCTATATATGAAGATGTAAAAAAGGAAATAGATGCCTTACAAACAGAAATTATTGACTATGCGAAAAAATTAATAAAATTTCCTACGAAGTCTGGTAATGAAATTCTTGCACAGCGATATGTTAAAGAGGTTTTGGAGGATTTAGATTTTGATTATATTGATATGTGGGAACCTGATATAAATGAATTGAAGAAACATGAGGCCTTTGTATCTTCTCGTGATAGTTTTATAAATAGCCCTAATGTTGTAGGGGTTCTCAAGGGTACGGGAAATGGAAAATCTTTAATTCTAAATAGTCATATTGATATAGTCTCTGAAGGTGATTTAAATGAATGGTCATATTCTCCATTTGAAGGGACCGTTGTTAATAATAAAATTATTGGCCGCGGTGTTTCTGATATGAAGGGAGTTAATTCAGCAATATTTGGTGTATTAAAAGCATTCAAAAAATTAGGTGTAAAATTAAAGGGTGACTTGATATTTCAATCTGTAATAGAAGAGGAAACTGGCGGGGCTGGAAGCTTAGCTTGTGCACTTAGAGGATATAAAGCAGATGCTGCAATAATACCTGAACCTGTTGGTTTTAAAATATGCCCAGCTCAACAGGGTGTCCTATACTTTAAGATTAATATACCCGGACAATCATTTCATGGTGGTAAAAGATATTTGGGAGTAAGTGCCATTGAGAAAGCCTATAAAGTTTTATTAGCAATTGAGAGTTTGGAGAAGCATAGATGCGAAATATACGCTAGTCCTTTGTATAAAGATGTTCCAATTCCGTTCACAATAAACGTGGGTACTATAAATGGAGGAGTTTGGCCGTCAACTGTTCCTGATTTAGTTGCTATTGAGGGGAGAATGGGTGTTGCTCCCGGAGAAAAACTAGATAACGGCAAAAAAATGCTTGAAAATTGGATTTCAGAAGCAGCAGATAAAGATTCTTGGTTGAAAAATAATAGGCCAGAAGTTCAGTGGTTAAAAAATTTTTTAGGTTCTGCTTGTATTGAAAATGATCATGAAATAGTAAAAACAGCCCAAAAAGCATATAAAAGACATTTCAATAAAGATGCTGAACTTGGAGGTACGCCATTTGGCACAGATGCTAGGTCATTAACTGAGTTTTCTAATACGCCTACAATTGTTTTTGGTCCTGGTTCTGTTGCACATTGTCCAGATGAGTATCTAGAGATAGATGTGCTTATGGATTATACAAAAGTCTTAGCAGAGATTATCTTAGATTGGAATGAATATGAAAAGCACTAGTTTTATTAGGGCTCGTGGAGGGAGAAAAATGTTTGAAACCAATAAAATGGAGCTTGAAAAGTGGTTTAAATGGGGTTTCCCTAATTTAGTGCCCATAAAACAAAAGTTTGATGAGCAAAGGGTAAAAGATTTAAAACAAATAATTTGCCAAGAGTTTGCAAAAGAAGAAATTAAGAATGCTATTAAACCAGGTCAGAGGATTGCTGTAGCTGTGGGTAGCAGAGGTATTGTGCATTTGCAAGAGATAGTAGCACTTACCATTGCAAACATAAAGAAATTAGGTGGAAGACCCTTTATAGTACCTGCAATGGGTAGTCACGGCGGTGCAACGAGTAAAGGACAGGCTAAAGTTTTGAAATCCTATGGTATTACTGAGAGTTTAGTAGGAGCCCCCGTTGTTTCTTCCATGGAAACCGTTGAATTGCCAAAATCTAAGTTTGGAGAAAGTATAAATTTTGATAAACACGCGTATAATGCCGATGGTGTTATACTTATAAATAGAGTAAAAGCACATACAGACTTTAAAGGACCATTTGAAAGTGGATTAATGAAAATGCTTGTAATAGGTTTAGGTAAACATAAGGGTGCAGCTTGGGCACATGCTAGGGGTGTTGACCAATTTGTTGATTTAATTCCCACAATTGGTATGGAAATTATCAAGAAGACTAAGATATTATTCGGTCTAGCTATTTTAGAAAATGCTTACAAAGAGATTGCTCATGTAGAAACAGTTATAGCCGATAATTTTTTTCAAAGGGAACCTCAGTTGTTAAGTTGGGCAAAATCCATTATGGGAAGAATTATTCCTAAGGAGTTTGATATATTGCTTGTAGAGGAAATAGGTAAAGATATAAGTGGTACGGGTATGGATACAAATGTTATAAGTCGTTCAGCATCAAATTTCCCTGGTTTTGAAGATCTAAATTATCAAAGATTGGTTGTTTTTGATTTAACAGATACTACCGAGGGGAATGCGTGTGGAATAGGATTAGCTGATATAACTACAAGATTGTTAGTTAATAAAATTAATTTTAATTATTTATATACCAATTCTTTAACAGCATCAATTCTTGAATCAGCTAAAATACCCATAGTCATGGAGATGGAAAAACACGCAATAATGGCAGCGATCATCACATCTCAAAGAGTTGATCTAAATGCACCAAAAATAGTGTTTATTAAAAATACTGCGGAATTGGACCACATACTTGTAACCGAATCTTTGGCTAAAGATTTGGTAGAAAACAATAATATTGAGGTTAGGGGGAATCCTTTACCAATGGAATTTTCTAATGAAGGTACTCTACTAGTTAGACCTTCGCAGTTTGAAATAAAGTAAAAAACCATATACATGGAGGTGAGACAATGCTTAGAAGTCAAGAATTGAGGAAGATAGGTCCAGAAGTTGACCCTCTTTTGTTAGGAAGCGGATGGCTTCCTGAGGATTTAAACAAACCTCAAATATTACTAGAAAGCACATATGGAGATAGTCATCCTGGTAGTAAACACCTCAATCAGTTGGTGGAAGAGGCTAAGATAGGAGTTTACAAAGCAAATGGAAAACCTGCTGTATATACAGTAACTGATATATGTGATGGAATAGCTACTGGGCATGATGGCATGAATTATTCTTTGGTGTCTAGAGATATTATTGCAGCCATGGTCGAAATACACGCTAAAGCGATGCCTTTTGATGCTTTATTAACTTTTTCATCGTGTGATAAATCTACTCCAGCTCACTTAATGGCATTAACACGACTCAACATACCTGGCTTACATTTTTGTGGTGGATCTATGATGCCAGGCCCTAATTTTATTTCGGCTGAAAAGTGTTATGAGACAAATGAATTAGTAAAGAAAGGTGAAATGACATTAAAGAAGCAACTTTATTTCCAAGTAAATGCTTGTCCTACTTGTGGCGCATGCCAATATATGGGAACTGCTAGTACAATGCAAGTTATGGCTGAAGCTTTAGGCCTGTCTTTACCAGGAAATGCTTTAATGCCTGCGTGGTCTAATCTAATTAAACAT
Source organism: Desulfitibacter sp. BRH_c19 (assembly GCA_001515945.1). Lineage (NCBI taxonomy): Bacteria > Bacillati > Bacillota > Clostridia > Neomoorellales > Desulfitibacteraceae > Desulfitibacter > Desulfitibacter sp. BRH_c19. Next base: position 4,180 of record LOER01000047.1, on the reverse strand, counting down.
TTAGCAAATAAAGCTGGGCAACAAGTAATGGAATTAGTAAAAAGTGATTTAACTCCTTCATATATACTAACACAAAAGGCATTTGAAAATGCAATGATGGTTCATTCAGCAGTTTCTGGTTCAACTAATATATTGCTCCATTTACCAGCAATAGCTAAAGAAGCTAATCTATCAATTAAACTTGAAGATTTTGACTACATTAACAAGCATATTCCTGTCCTAGCAGGCTTAAAAACATCTGGACCGTGGCCGACTCAAATACTTTGGTATGCTGGGGGTGTCCCAGGCATAATGATGGCGCTAAAGGACCATCTTCATTTGGACGCGTTAACCATAACAGGCAAAACAGTTGGGGAAAATCTAGAAAACTTGCGTGAAGAGGGATTTTTTCATAATAATCATTTATATTTAGAAAGCTTTGGTATAAAGCCAAAAGATGTTATTAGACCTTTAAGTTCACCTTACAAGCCAGTAGGAGGAATAGCTGTTTTAAAAGGGAATCTAGCACCAGATGGAGCAGTAGTAAAACAAGCAGCTATCGATCTAGACATGCATCAACATACTGGACCTGCACGCGTCTTTGATTGCGAAGAAGAAGCAATCAAAGCAATAGATAATGAAGATATAAAGCCTGGTGATATTCTTGTAATTAGATATGAAGGGCCAAAAGGTGCAGGGATGCCTGAAATGTTAAAAACTACGGAGGCAATCTACAATCGTCCAGAGCTTTTAGCATCTACTGCATTAATTACTGATGGTAGATTTTCTGGGGCTACAAGGGGCCCAGCTATAGGACATGTTTCTCCAGAGGCCATTGATGGAGGACCTATTGCTTTGATAAAAGAAGGTGACATTATCAGAATAGATATACCAAAGAGGTCTTTGGATATTATTGGATGCATTGACGGGCAAAAATCTCCTGAAGAAGTTGATATAATGCTTAAGGAACGCTTCGAAAAATGGTTCAAACCCGAACGTAAGAAAAATGGGGTTTTGGGATTATACGTTAAAAATGCTGGTGCCACTGCAAAAGGTGCATCCATGTATTAGGAAGATATCAACTAAGAGAGACCAAGACTTATGCACCCAATTGAAATCTTAGCAAACTCACTAAGAGAGTAACTTCCCTCCTCATATAGATTCAGCAGGTACAAATGCCTGCTGAATCTTTTATATTTATTGGTTGCTTGGCAACATGTTACATGTTATACTTTTTTGTAACTACAATAAATTGTTTAGAAATAATCAGAATAGTAAGTTTAAGCCAAACATACCCCTGGATATTCAATATTAATATGCTTCTAGATTTGTTATTTTCGAGGCAAAAAAAAGGAGATTAGAGAAATAAATAGAATAGTAAAGATACTTTAAACCTAATGTTCGCAAATGTATGAAAAAGTTTGAAACTTGGCACCAGGGGAGGTTTTTTTACATTGAACACAAAAAATACAGATGGTTACCTTGTGCACTCACTTGCGAAGGGTGTAAAAGTATTATCAGCTTTTGATTATGGTAAGAAAGAGTTATCAGTACAAGAAATCAGTAAAATTACAAGCATTCATAGGACTACTGTACACAGATCAGTTTTTACTTTGGAAAAGGAAGGTTTTATAGAGAGAAATGAAACCAATGGTAAATATAGATTAGGGTTAAAGCTATTTGAATTAGGAAATATGGTTGCGGCGAATATGGATATTAGACATAGGGCTAGAACATACCTAGAAAAACTTGCAGATAATTGTGGGATAGCTGTTCACCTTGTCATTAGAGATGGCTGGGAGGCAATTTATATTGACAAAGTAGAACCTACAAAAAGCATGATAAGATATTCACGTATTGGTAAGAGAGTTCCCTTATATTGCACGGCCGTAGGCAAAGTACTTTTAGGGGGGTTACCCGAGGAAGATATTATCAAAGCACTATCAAAAATTGAATTCATGAAATTAACACCGAACACGATAGATAATTTATATGAATTATTAAAACAAGTGCAAAATGCTAAAGAGGTTGGTTATGCACTTGATCTCGAAGAATTAGAGTTAGGGCTTAATTGTATTGCGGTTCCTATCTATAATCACTTTGGAAATATTATAGCTGCAGTTAGTGCTTCTGGATCTGCATCTCAGTTCCCGGTAGAAAACATTCAGGAACTAGTTAAAAACGTTCAGGAAACTGGCAATGGAATATCTTCAAGTTTAGGATGGATTGCAGATAGATGAAGAAACTAGCTAAATCTCTGTCAGGATAACCGAACAGAATTCTACATTGCCGAATTTATCCTGCAGGAAAAGGTAATAATTTGTCGAAATATGTCTATAAGTAGGAAAAAAGACAGAATGAAAAAGTTGCTATGATAAAGAGTTAAAATAGTTAGAATATATAAAAAGAGTTATTTCCTCAATTTAATTAGAAGAGAGGACTGGTTTAAATTCATGATTCAATCAGTAGCTAGAGCTGCAAAAATACTGGATATATTAGCAACTGCAAATAGGGAAATGGCTCTGGTAGAAATAACTAATCACTTGGGATTGGCAAAGAGTACTGTACATGGTTTGCTATCAACGTTAAGAAAACTTAATCTTGTAGAACAGTCTGGATTTAACGGAAAATATAGGCTTGGGATACGTCTTTTTGAACTTGGGACAATCGTATCTAATAATTGGGATATACGTACTGTAGCTTCTCCTCACATTCAGAGATTACTTGAGCTTCTAGGTGAAACTGTACACCTTGTTGTGATGGATAATGATGAAGTACTTTACGTCGATAAAAGAGAATGGCATCATATATCTTTACGGGTAGTAACTCAGGTTGGCATGAGATTGCCTGCTCATTGTACGGGTGTGGGTAAAGTTTTATTAGCATATATGCCAGCTAGTGAAGTTAAAGGTATAGTGGAAAAAAGAGGTATGCCTCATTTTACAAAGAACACAGTAACTGATCTAAATAGATTGATGGAAGACTTAGAGGTAATTAAATTACAGGGATATGCTATAGATAATGAAGAATTAATAAGTGGGGTTAGTTGCGTAGCGGCACCTATATATGATAATAATGGTAAAGTCATTGGAGCCATTAGTGTTTCAGGACCATCGGGTAAAATAAAGGGGGAAAAGTATTCTGAGATAGTTGAGGAAATAACAGGTACTGCCATGACTATTTCCAGAGAACTAGGCTATAAAGAAACGTTACTGTTGAAAGAAAAAGGGTTAATATAAACAGGATTCTTGACTTCAGGTGGAGTTTTTACTCCGTCTGAAGGTTAGAAACCGTTATCCAGGGACATAGCACCGCTTATCTCCCACTTACGCCATAGTTCTAGCATTGTGATTTTTGCAATGCGTAGAAATACCAGTACAAGGCTAGAAGATGGGAGTCTTAGCGGTGATAGTCATCGGATAAAAGTGGGGGATAGAAAGATGCAACAGTTAATTGTGATTAATCCAAAAGACAATGTAGCTACTGCTACAACAGATTTACAAAAAGGACAAGAAATTAAAGTTGAAGCTGGTAATGCTTCTGTACTTATTAGATTAAAATGCGACATTGGTTTCGGTCATAAGGTTGCAATAATGGATATTCAAAGTGGTAGTGCAGTATATAAGTATGGAGAGGAAATAGGACTAACCACAAATAACATTTCCTTAGGAGAGCATGTACATGTTTTAAGCCAAAGAGGCAGAGGGGATTTAAGCAATTAAGGGGGTGATAGTAAGCAAAAGTAGGGTAAGCTAATGTATTTGAAAGTTTGCTCAAAACTACAGATTATAAAAACAAGGAGGAGTATTTGTGAAGAAGAGAAATTCAAAGGTTTTAATACTAATAATTGTAGCTTTATTTGCAATGGCACTAGTAGCTGGTTGTGGAGGTACTGATGGTAACAATGAAAATGGTAACAATGAAAATGGTACTAATAATGAGGAAGTTGAAACTATAGTATTAAAAGCAGCAAATAGTGTTGATATGACACACCCATATCATCTAGGTCTTGTTGAATATGGCAAGATGATTGAAGAAAGAACTGATGGCAAATATAGTTTAGAAATATTTCCTAGTGCACAATTAGGTTCTGAAAGAGAAATCATTGAAGGCGTTCAGATGGGAACAATTGATATGGCTGTAGTTTCAACAGCACCACTAGCTGGTTTCTCAGATGCATTCCTAGTAACAGACCTACCAT